>JANXSI010000456.1 GCA_025352765.1 Devosia sp.
GCGTTCCACCTCGAATGGCCGTTCACCATTGCCCGCGACGTGGTGATCCGCGGCCAGGGCACGACGGGCCACCTCGACCGGCTGGACTGGATCTACGGTTTCGACGCAGCGCCCGAGCCCGCCGTGCCGCCGCCCGACCGAACCCCGCGGGTCACCGGCGCGGCAAGGGGTTAGCGCTTGCGCTGTCCAGCCGCGCTGTGTCAACTGCCGCCGATTTCACGCTAGAGGCTTCATGGCCGCCGTCAAAAAAGACTCCAAGCTCACCCTGATCTGCATCCTGGTCACCATCCTGCTGGATATGGTGGGATATGGCATCATCGTCCCGGTTCTGCCCGAGCTGATCCGCGATCTGACCGGCGGCGGGGTTGCCGAGGCGGCGGTATTCGGCGGCTGGCTGGTGTTCGTCTACGCGCTGATGCAGTTTATCTTCTCCCCGGTGCTGGGCAATCTGTCGGACCGGTTCGGTCGCCGGCCTGTGCTGCTTGGCTCACTGCTGGGCCTCACGTTCGACTATGCGATGATGGGGTTCGCGCCCTTCGTCTGGTACCTGTTTATCGGGCGGTTCGTGTCCGGCGTGGCGGGCGCCGCGGTCGCGACTGCAACGGCCTACATGGCCGACATCACTCCGCCGGCCAAGCGGACGCAGCGCTTTGGGCTGATCGGCGCGGCCTTCGGGCTCGGCTTCATCATCGGTCCGGTGATCGGCGGCGAGTTGGGCGCGTTCGGCCCCAAGGTGCCATTCTACGCGGCGGCGGTGCTGGCGTTCGCCAATTTCCTGTTCGGCGTGTTCGTCCTCCCCGAGAGCCTCGATAAGGCCAATCGTCGAAAGTTTAGCATCCGACGTGCCAATCCGTTTGGCGCACTGCTGTCGCTACGCAAGTACCCCGTGGTGTTGTGGCTGATGCTGGCGCTGTTCATGTTCACAATGGCGGCGCAGGCGTTCCCGTCGGTCTACAACTACTTCACCATCGAGGTCTTCAATTTCTCCTCGTCGCAGATCGGCCGCACGCTGGGGCTGTTCGGGATCGTCTTCGCGCTGTTCCAGGCCTTCGGAGTCGGCCCGCTGGTGAAGCGCTTCACCGAAACGCCCGTGGTCGTTGTGGGCATGCTGGCCGCGGTCGTGGCCTTCTCCGGCATCGCCTTCATGGATGGGCACATGCAGCCCTGGCTTTACGTTTACATCGTCATTGGTGCCGGAAGCGGTCTTGCCGCTCCCGCGATCAACGGCGTGCTGAGCCGGCAAGTGCCGGACAATGCCCAGGGCGAACTGCAAGGGGCGGTCAATGCCGCCAACTCGCTGGCCACCATCATCGGACCGCTGGCGGCGACACAGATCTTCGCCCATTACACCTATGCCGAGGGGGCACCTGGGTATTTTCCGGGAGCACCGTTCCTGGCGTCGGCGATTCTGACCCTCGGCGCGGTGATCCTGTTCACCTCGATCGCCCTGCGCTTCGATCTCGGCCACAAGCCCAGCGTCGCCACGCACCCAAAAGTGCCGGAGATGTCGCCGCCGGGGCAGATGCACATCCCCACCCCGGATGAGGAAAGTGATGGCGGCGAGGACGAGGACGCACCCGCAGCCCCCTCGCCCCGCCCGTAAGCATTATTTCCCGATGGTCGACGGCCAGGTGCCGTGCTGCTCACCCTCGCGGTCGGTGAGGATGAAGCCGTGGGCGCCGAAGAAATCGCGCTGGCCTTGGGTCAGATTGGTGGTGCCGCGGGCCTGCCGGTAGCTGTCGAAATAGGCAAGCGAGGCCGACAGGCTGATCAGCGGGAATTCACCCAGCGCGCCGGCCGCAACGACGCGGCGGAGCGAGGGATGCGCGTCCTTCATGATCTCGATGAAGTCGGGCACCATCAGCAGGTTCTGCGCTCCGCCCTTGGCATAGGCCGCGGACATCTGGTCGAGGAAGCGCGAGCGGATGATGCAGCCGGCGCGCCAGATCTTGGCGATGGTCGCGAGCGGCAAGTTCCAGCCATTCTCATCGCTGGCCTTCGAAAGCACCGCGAAGCCCTGGGCGTAGGAGACGATCTTGCCCGCGAGCAGCGCGCGCTCGAGATCGCCCATGTCGAGGTGTTTGCCACCGAGACCCGCGGGCTTGCCGTAGACAGCTTCGGCGGCGACGCGCTCGTCTTTGCGCGAGGAGATCGAACGGGCGGCGACCGCACCTTCGATGGCCGTCGCCGGCACGCCCAACTGCTGAGCGGCGATGACCGACCAGGTGCCGGTGCCCTTCTGGCCGGCCTTGTCGAGGATCAGTTCGACCAGCGGCTTGCCCGTCACCGGGTCGATGGCCTC
>JANXSI010000470.1 GCA_025352765.1 Devosia sp.
GTCTCGGAGTGGTGGGGCTTTTGGAACGGGGGCGGGCATGGGGGTACCATGGGCCGGATCCGCTGCGAGCCTGGCAGGGCACGAAACCCTTGCCCCCACCTGTCCACCCGCAGCCGTTCGTCGCGACCTCGCTCAGTGCGAAGTTCGCGATCGTGAAATCGGGGGTAAGGGACTGGCGGGATTGGGGAAACGATGTCGGTTCGAGTGTCACTTTGGACCGAACCGGCAGCCGGGGCCCTTCTCCCGCTTGCGGGGGAAGGTGTCGCCGAAGGCGACGGAAGGGGGCGGCGGCACCCACCGCGAATGGGCTCCCCCCTCCACCACGCTACGCGTGGTCCCCCTCCCCCGTACGCGGGAGAGGTGTCCCGACTGCAGCCTTGCCGGCCCCCATCCAGGTTGACCCAAGTCAAGGTCCGACACTCCCATCGCTGACAGGGTGGACCCTCAAGAGGGTGCCGCGCATGTCCAGTGAAGTTTCGCGCGCCGGTCTCAGCGCGGCCGAGGCGGCCGTGCGGTTGAAGCGCGACGGCTACAACGAATTGCCGCGGCAGCGGCGGCGGACGCCGCTGAGGATCATGCTCGAGGTCCTGCTCGAGCCGATGATGGCGCTGCTGCTCGCCGGCGGCGTGATCTACCTGATCTTCGGTGACCTGCAGGAGGCGCTGATCCTGATGGTCTTCGCCTCGTTCTCGGTGGTGATCACGGTGGTGCAGGAGAGCCGCACCGAGCGGGTGCTCGAGAGCCTGCGTGACCTGACGAGCCCGCGGGCGCTGGTGATCCGCGACGGCGAGCGGGTGCGCATTGCCGGCCGCGAGGTGGTGGCGGGCGACCTGATGGTGATCGGCGAAGGCGACCGCGTGCCGGCCGACGCCCGGCTGATCGAATGCGCCGACATGGCGCTCGATGAATCGCTGCTGACGGGGGAATCGGTTGCGGTGCGAAAGGCCGCCCTGCCCGACTCCACGGCGCTTGGCGATTGCCGGCCCGGTGGCGAGGATCTGCCGCTGGTGTTTGCCGGCTCGCTGGTGGTGCGCGGTTCGGGCCTTGCCGAGGTGACGGCGATCGGCGCACGGAGCGAAATCGGCAAGATCGGTCAGTCGCTCGCGACGCTGAAGACCGAGCCGCCCCGGCTGGCGCGCGAAACAAGCCGGCTGGTGCGGGTGTTCGCGCTGTTCGGCGGCGGCGTGACGGTGCTGGCGGTGCTGCTCTACGGTTTTCTGCGCGGCGACTGGCTGGCGGCGATGCTGGGCGGCATTGCGCTCGGGATGTCGATGCTGCCCGAAGAATTCCCGGTGGTACTGACGGTGTTCATGGCGATGGGCGCCTGGCGGATTTCGAAGGCCCGGGTGCTGACGCGGCGCGCCGCGGCGATCGAGACGCTCGGCTCGGCGACGGTGCTGTGCATGGACAAGACCGGCACGCTGACGCAGAACCGCATGGCGATTGCCGAGATCCGCCTGCCGGACGGAACGGCGTGGTCGGAGGCGGAGGGCGCGCCGGACACGCCGTTCCACGAGACACTGGCGTTCGGTATCCTCGCGAGCGCGGTCGAGCCCACCGACCCGATGGAAAAGGCCTTCCACGCGCTGGGCGATGGCGGACCGCGCAGTGAGGAATTTCACCCCTCGCAGTGGTCGCTGCAGCAGGCCTATGGGCTGAGGCCCGACCTGCTGGCCATGTCGCAGCTGTGGCAGGCGACCGACGATGCGTCGCGATACGTGGTGGCCGCCAAGGGCGCGCCCGAGGCCATCGCGGTGCTATGCGGGCTGACGGAGGAGGCCTGCTCCACCCTGCTCCAGACGGTCAACGACATGGCCGCCGAGGGGCTGCGGGTGCTGGGCGTGGCGCGTGGTACATTCGACGGCGGCACGCCGCCCGACAGCCAGCAGGGCTTCGCCTTCGAGCTGGTCGGGCTGGTCGGGCTCGCCGACCCGCTGCGCAAGAGCGTGCCGGCGGCGGTCGCGGAATGCCGCACGGCGGGGATAAGGGTGGTGATGATCACCGGCGATTATCCGGCGACGGCGCGGGCCATCGCCCGGCAGGCAGGGATTGCCGCGGACGATGTGGTCAGCGGCGACGAACTGACGGCACTGAGCGATGAGGAACTGCGCACCCGGGTGCGCACCGCGACGGTGTTCGCCCGCATCATGCCCGAGCAGAAGCTCAGGATCGTCGAGGCTTTGAAGGCCGATGGCGAGATCGTCGCGATGACCGGCGACGGGGTGAACGACGCGCCGTCGCTCAAGGCCGCGCATATCGGCATCGCCATGGGCGGACGCGGCACGGACGTGGCGCGCGAAGCCTCGGCCATGGTGCTGCTCGACGACGATTTCGGCTCGATCGTCAAAGCCGTGCGGCTGGGGCGGCGGATCTACGACAATCTGCGCAAGGCCATGGGCTTCATCTTTGCGGTGCATGTGCCGATCGCCGGGCTGGCGCTGCTGCCACTGCTGTTCGGGCTGCCGATCCTGTTCGGGCCGGTGCACATCGCGTTTCTCGAAATGATCATCGACCCGGTGTGCTCGCTGGTGTTCGAGGCCGAGGGGGAGGAGGACGACGTGATGCGCCGGCCGCCCCGGCCTCCGGCGCAGCCGCTGTTTTCGGGGCCGCTGGTGTTCTGGGGCCTGCTGCAGGGCGCGGCGGTGCTGGTGTTCGTTGCGGCGGTCTACATGGCCGCCGTCTGGCAGACGCTGCCGGACGCCGAAATCCGGGCGCTGACCTTCTGCGCGCTGGTGCTGGCGATTGTCGGGCTGGTGTTCGTCAACCGCTCGTTCAGCGCGTCGCTGATCACCGCCTTCGCGCGGCCCAACCGCGCGCTGGGCTGGGTGATGCCGGCGGTTGTCGCGGGGCTGGGGGCGGTGCTGTTCTGGGGGCCGGCGCGCGACCTGTTCCGCTTTGGCGGGATCGAACTGCTGCCGCTCGGGCTCGTGCTCGCGGGCGCGGCACTGCTGCTCGGCGGACTCGAGGCACTGAAGCCGCTGTCGCGGCGGCGGCTCGGTGCCACCTAGCCGAGCTTGCTGGGATCGACGAGGAATTTCTGGCCGGTGGCGCGCTGGGCGTAGACGGCGAGATTCTCCGGCTGGAGCATTTCGCGCAGCGACACCACCTTGGTGTAGTGGCTGACAAAAGTGGTCTTGAGCTCGGCGACGACACGGGCGCGCAGGCGCTGCACGTCGGCGAGCGGCAGCGTGCCGAGGAACGGGAACAGCAGCCAGCCGCCCATCCCCCAGGCCATGCCGAAATTGCGGGTGATCTCGGTCGGGCCGAAATCGAGGCTGCCGTAGATGTAGACCTGCTTGCGGATCGCCGAGCCGTAGCGGCTGTAGGGCGCCGGGGTGCGGGCGATCGCCGCCTCCATGGCGCTGAGGATCTGTCCGGCGAGCTTGCCGCCGCCAACAGCGTCGAAGGCGAGCGTCGCGCCGGTTGCAAAGAGCGCCTCGGTCAGCGCGTCGAGGAAGCCCGGGGCGGCGGAATTGCAGACGTATCTGGCGCCGGCGGCGCGCAGCAGCTCGGCCTGTTCCTCGTTGCGCACGATGTTGACGAGGCCAATGCCGTCGGCGAGGCAGATGCGGTTGAGCATCTGGCCGAGGTTGGACGCGGCGGCGGTGTGGACCAGCGCCGTGTGCCCCTCGCGCCGCATGGTCTCGACCATGCCGAGCGCGGTCAGCGGATTGACGAAGGAGGCGGCGCCTTCGGCCGCCGTGGTGCCCTCGGGGAGCAGCAGGCAGTCGGCGGCCTTGACCGTCACGTACTGGGTGTACATGGCGCCGCCGACCACGGCGACCATGCGGCCGAGCAGCGATTGGGCATGGGCGGAACTGCCGGCGGCGATGACGGTGCCGGCGCCCTCATTGCCGACCGGCATCGACTGGTCGAGACGCGCCTTGGCGCGGGGCAGCGCCGCCGGGGGGACGCGGAAAGTCAGCACCGGGGCCTCGGCCGAGCCGCCGAGGCTGGCGGTCGTGAGATCAGCGGGGCCGAGCAGCAGGCCGAGATCGGACGGGCTGATCGGCGCACCCTCGACCCGCAGCACGACCTCGTCGGCGCCCGGCGGCCGGACGGCGACCTCGTGCAGCGACAGTTCGAGTTCACCGGCGCTCTTGAGCAGCGAACGGAGTTCCCATCCGGTGGCGACGGCGGTGCTGGTCATGGGCGAGTTTCCTTGTGTCCACCCGAGCCGGTGCGCGGATGGTGCCGGCGCGCAATCGCGACGGCAGGTTCAGATACAGAGACGAAAGATGTAGGGACGACCGGGGCGCGCCGCTAGCCGCCGACGCGTTCGATTTCGGCGCCACAGCGCCGCAGCTTGTCCTCGAGCCGCTCGAAGCCGCGATCGAGGTGGTAGATGCGGTTGACGGTGGTTTCGCCACGCGCCGCGAGCCCGGCGATGACCAGCGACACCGAGGCGCGCAGATCGGTCGCCATCACCTGGGCGCCCTTCAGCGCCGAAACGCCCTTGACCGTCGCCACCTGGCCGTCGACGCGGATGTCGGCGCCGAAGCGGGCGAGTTCGGCCACATGCATGTAGCGGTTCTCAAAGATCGTCTCGCGGATGGTCGAGGTGCCCTGCGACATGGTCATCAGCGCCATGAACTGGGCCTGGAGATCGGTCGGAAAGCCGGGGAACGGATCGGTCTCGACATCGGTCGGCTGAATGCCGTTGCCGTTGCGGCGGACGCGGATGCCGCCGGCTTCGGAGGTGATGTGGACGCCGGTGCGCGTCAACACGTCGAGGGCCGCCTGGAGGTGCTCCGCACGGGCGCCCTTGAGCAGGATGTCGCCGCCGGTCATCGCCGCGGCCATGGCGAAGGTGCCGGTTTCGATGCGATCGGGGATCACGGCGACGGTCGCGCCGTGCAGCTCGGTCACGCCCTCGATGGTCAGGGTACGGGTGCCGATGCCGGTGATTTTGGCGCCCATGGCGACGAGGCATTCGGCGACATTGGTGATCTCGGGCTCCATGGCGGCGTTTTCGATCACCGTGGTGCCGCGGGCGAGCGTTGCCGCCATCATGATGGTGTGGGTGGCGCCGACCGAGACCTTCGGGAAGCGC
>JANXSI010000245.1 GCA_025352765.1 Devosia sp.
TCGGCCGTCTCGGTCATGAACTGCTCGTGCACCACGGTGAACAGATCCTCGCGGGCGAAGCCGGCACGGGTCAGCCCCTGCTCGGGCGAGACGTTCATCGGATTGGTGTTCTGGATAAACAGCGCCTTGACCGGTCCGCCGCCCCGCAGCGCCTTGGCGTTGCCGGTCAGCACCTTGCCGATTTCCGACATGTCGAGCGGCCGGCCCGCGTCGCCCAGGCTAGTGCCACTGATCAGCGACTTGTTGAGCTTCCAGGTGCCCGAATTGGAGTGAAACGCGCCGCCCCCGCGGTGCTGCCACGCCCCGGTTACCGCCGGGATGCAGAGCGCGGCGTGCATGTTGGCGCTGCCGTTGCGCTGCCGGGTAAAACCGTAGCCTAGCCGGAAATAGGTTTTTGGGGTCGACCCGACCAGCCGTGCGAACACTTCGATCTCGCCAACGGTGAGCCCGGTGATCTCTGCCGCCCATTCGGGCGTGTGCGTCATCAGGTGTGCTTCGATCTCGGCATCGAAGTCGGTGAATTTCTCGAGATAGGCGCGATCGGCGAGATTTTCGCGCAGCAGCACATGCATCACCGCGCAGGCGAAAGCGCCGTCCGAGCCGGGCCGCAGCAGGATCGGCAGGTCCGCCTGTTCCATGGTGGCCGTGCGGTAGATGTCGACGACGACGAGCTTTGCCCCATGCTCCTTCCGCGCCCGGGTCGCGTGCGTCATGACGTTGACCTGGGTGTTCACCGCGTTGGTGCCCCAGATCACCACGCAGTCGGCCTCGGCCATCTGCTCGGGATTGGGGCCACCGAGCACGCCCGTGCCGGCGATGTAGCCCGGCCAGGCCGCGCCGGTGCAGATGGTGTCGTACTGCGCCGAATAGCCCCGGGCGTGGCGCAGCCGGTCGATGCCGTCGCGCTGCACATGCCCCATGGTGCCGGCGTAGAAGTACGGCCAGATCGCTTCGGGGCCGAAATCGCGCTCGATCGCCGTCCAGCGGCCGATGATTTCGGCAAACGCCTCGTCCCAGGTGAGCCGTTCCCAGCGCCCCTCACCCTTCCGGCCAGCGCGGCGCATCGGGTGGGTCAGCCGGTCCGGATGGTGGATGCGCTCGGCATAGCGCGCCACCTTCTCGCAGATGACCCCGGACGTGTAAGGGTCGTCCTGCGCCCCGCGAACGCGGCCGATGGTGGTGGCGTCGACAATATCGACGTCGAGCGCACAGGCGGACGGGCAATCATGCGGGCAGACGGACCGCGCAACGCGGCTGGCGACGGGCTTGTTCATGGGCACTGGCGTAGCGCGACACCTGGACGCGGGCAAGCCGTCAGGCTGGCGTCAGTAAGGCAGCGTAGCTGACCCGGGGCGTGGCTGAGAGCCGCGCTGCCCTCGACCAACAACTGGAATCCCCATTATGACCAGCCTGCTGCAAAAGACCGTCGCGACCCTCGCTGCCTTCGCCTTCGCCGGAATGGCTAGCGCCGCGCTCGCCGCGCCCTCCGTCATCAAGGTCACCTTGTTCGACCTCGGTTCGGGCGCCACCATGGCCACCGACATGGGCATGACCATGGGCGGCGACAAATCCAAGGCCGTGATGAAAATCGCCGCCACCCCGGCTTTCGCCAAGGCCGGCGACGTCACCTTCGAGGTCACCAACAACTCCAAAGACCTGATCCACGAAATGATCGTGGTCAAGCTCAAGGACCAGAAGACCCCGCTGCCGTTCGTTGCCGCCGACAACAAGGTCGACGAAGACGCCGCCGGGCACCTCGGCGAAGTCTCCGAACTCGATCCGGGCAAGACCGGCGCCCTGACGCTCAAGCTCGATGCGGGCACCTACATGGTGTTCTGCAACCTGCCGGGCCACTACATGGCCGGCATGTGGACCACCGTGACGGTGAAGTAAGTCTGGTAGGCGGATGACCGGACGGGGCGGCTTCGGCCGCCCTTTTCAGTCCTCGGCGCGGAGGCGGGCGAGTTCGAGCTGGAAGAGCCTTAGCGACAGGAAGATCGCGAAGGCGAAGCAGACGATGCCCGTGATCTGCGTGAGCGGCAGAAGGCCCGCCACCGGGGTATGCTTGGCAATGATGAGGAGCAGAACGAGCGCGAGGACCAAAGCGACTTCGTGCAGGCGGACGGGCATGGTTTGCCTTTTCAACAAACCGCACGGGCCGACGCTTGCCGATGCGAGGGTTTCATCCGGGCGAACGCCCGTACCCCCACGCTCTCGCGAAACCGGCAAAGGTTCCATTCAATTTTGCGGCCGAGCCGATATCACTGCGGCGCGTTGCCGGCGCGCAACAATCGGCTCGGCCGCCGCAGATCACCGGCGCTGGCCGCGACGGAAGCGGCCGCGGTCGATTTCGCGCTCGCGCAGCTCGAGATCGACGCGCGAGGTCGCTTCGTTGAGGTAGTCGACCTCGAAGTCGGGCCGCGGGCGGCTCCTGAATGCCGACTTCAAACTGTCCATGAGTCCCATGACGGTCTCCTTTCGCTACGGCCAAGATGGGCCGATGCGGACCGTGCAGCAATGGTGGCAGGCGCATGCCAGCCTCGCGCAGGGCGTGCGCCTTGCCATCCGCAGCCGATCGCAGCGGGCGGACGATGCGGACCACTACATCTCGTCGAAGGGCACGCCGCCGCGCGACTTGCTGTCTCTGGGAGACTCGACGATCTGGACGACGACGCGGTCGGCGGGAACGCCGAAGTTCCTGACCACCGCGTCGGTGATGTCCTTCATCAGTGCCTTCTTGGATGCCGGCGATCGCCCCTCGACGATATGGACGAGGATTTCCGGCATCAGGATTTCTTGGCGGGACCGCGCTTGAGCGATACGGCTTCGGGGACGGCGCCGAGTGCGGCCTGCTTGGCCGGGGCTTTCTTGGCCGGCGCCTTCTTGGCGGGAGCCTTCTTGCCGGCGGCTTTGGCCCGCTCGGCGGCTTCGGCTTCGCGGATCAGCTTCACCGAGGTGCCCTTGTGGCCCCAGTTCTCGCCTTCCACTTCCTCGATCACGACAAAAGTATATTCGGGATTCTTGCCGAGGACTTTGACCAAGAGGTCGGTGACGCCCTTGTAGAGGTCGAGCTTCTGCTGCGTGGTGGCGCCGTCGGTGATTTCAATACGAACGTAAGGCATGGATTCCCCTCCAAATCAAAAAAGGCCGGCATCGCTGCCGGCCCTTTGAACCTTACCCGACGATTTCGGGGTCCGTGAAGAAGAACTTGATCTCCTGCGCCGCCGTCTCGGGGGCGTCGGAGCCGTGCACCGAGTTCTCGCCCATGTTGAGGGCGTAGTCCTTGCGGATGGTGCCGGGAGCGGCCTTCTCGGGGTTGGTCGCGCCCATGATCTCGCGGTATTTCAGGATGGCGTTCTCGCCTTCCAGCACCTGCACGACGACCGGCGCCGCGATCATCTGCTCGACCAGTTCCCCATAGAACGGCCGGTCCTTGTGGACGGCATAGAAGCCCTCGGCCTGGGCGCGGGTCATGTGGATGCGCTTGGAAGCGATCACGCGCAGCCCGCCGTCCTCGATCTTGGTGATGATCTTGCCGGTGATGTTGCGGCGGGTGGCGTCGGGTTTGATGATCGAGAAGGTGCGCTCGAGAGCCATGGGTTCGTCCTGATGGTCCGGGGAAAAGGTCGCGCCTTTTACTCAAGCCCTGTGATGGGCGCAAGACAGCCCGAGTGCCGCAGCGTTGGACATCCCCGCCGACTGGCTATATGTGGCGCCGTCACCCCCCGGAATTGCCATGCTCGCCGTTTCCAACATCACGTACCGTATTCAGGGCCGCCCGCTGTTCGAGGACGCGGGATTTGTGCTGCCCGACGGCGCCAAGGCCGGGTTCGTGGGCAAAAACGGCTCGGGCAAGACCACCCTGTTCAAGCTGATCCAGGGCCAGTTGGCGCTCGATGCCGGCTCGATCGAGGTCAACAAGCGGGCCAAGATCGGCGGCGTGGCGCAGGAAGCGCCGGCGACCAACCTTTCGGTGCTCGAGACGGTAATGGCGGCCGATACCGAGCGCGCCGAGCTGATGGCCGAAGCCGAGCACGCGACCGACGCACACCGGATTTCCGACATCCACATGCGGCTTGCCGACATCGAGGCGCACACCGCCGAGGCGCGCGCCGCCACCATCCTCAAGGGCCTCGGCTTCGAGCAGGACCGGCAGATGGCGCCGACCTCGGAGCTCTCGGGCGGCTGGCGGATGCGCGTGGCGCTCGCGGGCGTGCTGTTCTCGCAGCCCGACCTGCTGCTCCTCGACGAGCCGACCAACTACCTCGACCTCGAGGGCACGCTGTGGCTCGAGAAATACCTCGCGACCTATCCCTACACCGTGTTCATGATCAGCCATGACCGCGACCTCCTGAACAAGGCGGTCAACGCGATCGTGCATCTCGAGCGCGGCAAGATGACCTTCTACAAGGGCAATTACGACACTTTCGAAACCACCCGCCGCATGCAGATGGAGCTCAACAACAAGAGCCGCGAGAAGGCCCTCGACCAGGTCGCGCATCTGCAGAAGTTCGTCGACCGCTTCGGCGCCTCGGCCACCAAGGCAAAGCAGGCGCAGGCCCGCGTCAAGATGATCGCCAAGCTGAAGCCACCGGCGGCGATGTTCGACGAATACGCCGCGCCTTTCACCTTCCCCAATCCCAAGAAGGAGCCGGCCTCGCCGATGCTTACCTTCGACAATGTGTCGGTGGGCTATGGCGACAAGGTGATCCTCAGGCACATCACCAACCGCATCGACCCCGAGGACCGCATCGCGCTGGTCGGTGTCAACGGCAACGGCAAGTCGACGTTTGCAAAGCTCCTCGCCGGCGAATTGCAGCCGATGATGGGCGAGATGCGGCGCAGCCGCGGCCTCGACATCGCCTATTTCGCCCAGCACCAGATGGACAGCCTTAAGCCCGAGCAGACGCCGCTCGAGCATGTCATCAAGCTGATGCCCAACGACAGCGAGGCCAAGCGGCGCAGCCGGCTGGCGCAGATGGGCATGACCACCTCGCGCATGGACACCAAGGTCAACAAACTCTCGGGCGGCGAGCGCGCGCGGCTGCTGCTCGGTCTCATCACCTTCAGCGGGCCGGGGATGCTGATCCTCGACGAGCCGACCAACCACCTCGACATCGACAGCCGCGACGCGCTGGTGCAGGCCCTCAACGACTATACCGGCGCCGTGCTGATCATCAGCCACGACCGCCACCTGATCGACGCCACCGTCGACAAGCTCTGGATCGCGCAGAACGGCACGATCGAGGAGTTCGACGAGGACCTCGACACCTACCAGCGAATGCTGACCTCGGGCAAAGAGCGCGGCAACGGCAAGTCGACGCCGGCCAACACCGACAAGAAGGCCTCGCGGCAGGACGGCGCCAACCGCCGCGCCGAAGTCGCGCCGATCCGCAAATCGATCAAGGACGCCGAGCAGAAGCTGTTCCGGCTGAAGGCGGAACTGGGCAAGGTCGATGCCTTCCTCGCCGATCCCAAGATCTACGACGGCTCGCCAGAGCGCGTCATTTCGCTCGGCAAGGACAAGGCCCGCTTCGAAGCCGAGATCGCCAAGGTCGAGGAAGCCTGGCTGGCCCTCAGCACTCAGCTCGAAGAAGCCGAGCAGGCCTGAGGCGCATCCCGGCCGGCGTTGACTCCGTCGTCCCCTTGATGCCGAATTCGCCGGACGCTTCGGGGGACACTGTGAACAGACTGGGGTTGGCATTGATCGGGGCGGCGATGGCAGCGGGCGCAACCGCCCCCGCGCTTGCCGCTGAACTGACCAAGGCTCAGGAAGCCGAGGCGATCCGGTTTGCCATCAACAACGACATCTTTACGCTGCAGCACGAGATCGGCCATCTGCTGGTCGGCGAGTTCAAGCTGCCGGTGCTTGGCCGGGAAGAAGACGCCGCCGACAGTTTTGCCAGCGTCTCGCTGCTCGAGCGGCAGACCGACGAGGCCGATCAGGTGCTGATCGATTCGGCGGATGGCTGGGACCTCTCGGACGCGGCCAGCGACAACCCGGCCTATGAGGACGCGGACTTTTACGACGAGCACAGCCTCGACATCCAGCGCGCCTACCAGACCGTCTGCTTCATGGTCGGGGCGGCGCCTGACATTTTCGGCGAGGTGGCGGACGCCTACGGGATCGACGCCGACCGGCAGGAGAGCTGCGGCGACGACTACACCCAGGCCGCCACCAGCTGGAACGGCCTTTTGGCGCCGCATCTGCGGGCGGGCGGCAAGGGGGCGTCGATCACAGTGCGTTACGAGCCTGCGGACAAGCACCATGCCGAGGCCGCCAAATGGCTGAAGGAAGCAAAGATCATCGAGACCGCGGCAAGCTGGGTGGAGGCGACCTATGCCCTGCCCCGCGACCTGACCTTCACCGCCAAACTCTGCGACGAGGAAAACGCCTTCTATTCCTACGATGAGCGCGGCATTACCTTCTGCTACGAGATGACCCAGTTCCTCTACGACCTCGACAAGCAGGACCTCCTGCATCCGGCCGCCAATTGAGCGCCGCACCCCAGATTTTGTCCGCCCGCGAGGTGATTGCCCTCCTGGGCCTCGAGCGGCACCCCGAGGGCGGCTGTTTCACGCAGACCTATGCCGACACGGTGCCGGGCGGCCGGGCGCACTCGACGCTGATCTACTATCTGCTCGAGGCCGGCGAGCAGTCGGCCTGGCACCGGGTCGATGCCGCCGAAGTCTGGCACTGGTATGCTGGCGCGCCCCTGCGTCTGCGGGTCGCGGAGGACGGTCCGCCGACAGACCTGACGCTGGGCAACGACCTAGCCGCCGGTCAACGCCCGCAGGGCATCGTGCCGCCGGGTGCGTGGCAATCGGCGAGGAGCCTCGGCGAATGGACGCTGGTCGGGTGCACGGTAGCGCCGGGCTTTGAATTCGAACACTTCGAACTGGCCCCCAAAGGCTGGGAGCCCGGCTGACTCAGCCCCGCTTCTGCCAGCGCCCGCTCTCGTCCTGCTGCCAGTAGGTAAGCGCGTTGCCGTCCTTGAGGGCCTTCCAGGCCACCCGCGCCTCGTTCACCGCCTCGGGATCGTGGCCCGAAAACAGATAGACGATGCGCTCGTAGCCGTCGGCCGTCTGCGGCACTGCGCGGTCGACAAAGAAGCGCACGTTGGCGCCGTTGGCGTTGGCGGCGTCCATCGCGATCAGCACCGGCTGGTCGGGGTCCGTGGGGTCGCCGGCGATGCCGTGCGGCAGGAAACTGTCGTCGCGAAACGTCCAGAGCATAGCGTCGAGCGCCTCGGCGCGCTCCCGGCTCGACGTTTCGATCACCGCCCGCCAGTCGCGCTCGAGGCTCTTTTCGAGCAGTTGCGGCAGCACGCGTTCGAGCGGCTGCGTCTCGAGGTGATAGAACAGGATGTCGGTCATGGCGCTTCGTAGCTGTCGCGCACGAGGCGGTCGAGCAGCGAGA
>JANXSI010000507.1 GCA_025352765.1 Devosia sp.
GCGCTGCTCAAGACGCTGATGGAAGCGGACGGGCATGTCTGCGCCGACCGCGCCGTGGTCAAGGACGACATCCATGCAATCCGGGCGCAGGTGATGACGTGGGTGGTCGATGCCGAGATTGACGCGATCCTCACCACCGGCGGCACCGGGTTTTCCGGTCGCGACGTGACGCCCGAGGCGCTCGAGCCGCTGTTCCAGAAGCGGATGGACGGGTTCTCGGTGTTGTTCCACCAGTATTCGGCGACCACCATCGGCACCTCGACGCTGCAGTCGCGGGCGACCGGCGGGCTGATCGGCGAGACCTTCGTATTCGTCTTGCCGGGCTCGCGCGGCGCCGTCCGGGACGCCTGGGAGGGGATTTTGCGCGCCCAGCTCGACAGCCGGCACATGCCCTGTAATTTCGTCGAGCTGATGCCGAGACTGGCGGAACGCTAGGCGCGCGTGGCGTGATGGCCTCTACCCACCGGCTGGTCGCCGGTTTGTAAAGTTCTTGTTTTGTTCTCATTGGCGTGCTATCTGTTAAGACCCGTTAACACTGGGGAACTTCGTCCCCATCTATCGGTTCGAGACAGACCATGGCCATCCAGACCGCTCCCTCGTTCGAGGCGCTTGAAAAGCTCCGGGATACCCGCGACGCCGATTTGATCAGCCGGCCGATGCTCGATCCTGCGCGCAATCGGGGGCGCGGGGCGCAGACCAATATCTCGAGCCGCTTCGACAAGGAGAGCCGCGAGGCGGTCGACGATGGCTGGGGCCAGGTTGAGGACCTGAAGCCGTTCGAGACGATCGAGCACATCGAGCGCGCCAAATCGATCATCACCCGCAATGAGAGCCCGGACATCGGCTTCGACCGGTCGATCAACGCCTATCGCGGCTGCGAGCACGGCTGCAGCTACTGCTTTGCGCGGCCGACGCATGCCTATCTGGGGCATTCGGCGGGGCTCGATTTCGAGCGGCAGATCTATGTGAAGGTCAATGCGGTCGAGCTGCTGCGCAAGGAGCTCGCCGACAAACGCTACAAGCCCAAGTCGATCGCGATGGGGACCAACACCGACCCGTACCAGCCGGCCGAACGGACGCACAAGCTGACGCGCGGCATCCTCGAGGTACTGCTCGAAACGCGGCACCCGACCTCGATCGTCACCAAGTCGGCACTGGTGGTGCGCGACCTCGATATCCTCAGCGAGATGGCCAAGCTCGGGCTGGTGCATGTGGCGCTGTCGGTGACCAGCATGGACCATATCCTCAGTCGCAAGATGGAGCCGCGGGCGTCGACGCCGGAAAAGCGGCTGGAAGCGATCCGGCTGTTGTCGGCGGCGGGCGTGCCGACCGGCATCATGGCGGCGCCGATGATCCCGGCGATCAACGATATGGAGATGGAGCGCATCCTCGACGCCGGTGCGGCGCAAGGCGCGCGATGGGCCGGCATGGTGCTGCTGAGGCTGCCGGGCGAAGTGCGCGAGATCTTCCGCGAATGGCTGCTCAGGCACTATCCCGACCGGGTGCGGCATGTGATGTCGCTGGTGCGCGATACGCGCGGCGGCAAGGACTACAATTCGGCCTGGGGCGAGCGGATGGTCGGCGAAGGCGCCTATGCGACGCTGATGCAGCAGCGCATGGCGCGGGCCAAGGAGCGGTTCGGGCTCGACAAGAAATTCCCGGCGCTCAGGACCGATCTGTTCGTGCCGCCGCGGCTCGACGACGGGCAGATGAGCCTGTTCTAGCGTTGCACGAGAATGTCCGGCCGCCTAAGGAGGCGGCGGAGGTCGACATGCTCGAAACGCTCAACGGACTGACGATCTGGCGGCTCGCGGCAGCGGGACCGGCAATCGGCAGCAGCGCCAGCGCCTCCGACCTGCTCGGCGAGACCTATGGGCTCGGGATCGACGTCGTCGTCGTGCCGGTCGCGCGACTTGAGCCGGCCTTCCTGACTCTCGCCTCCGGCCTTGCGGGCCTTGCGGGCGAGTTCGTCCAGAAACTGCAGAACTACGGCCTGCGGCTGGCATTCTGAGGGAGAACCCCACTGCGAGGAGCGGGAAGTAGACCAACTTTGCCGGCGTGTAGTGGAGCACCTGATACAGCGCGACGTTGCCAAGCTAGTTGCAACGCCCCGTTGGCGATCTCGATGCCCAACTAGCCGAGGGCGCGGCGAAGCGTCAGAATCGTAGCGGCACAGATGACCGTGAGGACCGAGATCGAGCCGAGTAGCGCTAGATGCGCTCCCGTTTCGTCCATGAAGTGGCCGACTGTCACGTAGGAGAAGTAGACGATGCAGGTGATCAGCACTGACCGGTGCAGCGGACGGTAGGCCTCGGCGAGGTGACCGTCGGCCTCGCGTGTCAGCGTCTCATTACCATTCAGACGCATCCAATGGCCCTTCGCCATACATTTTAACAAGTCTAGGCGGGTCACGCGATGCCGTTCCCAAGTCGAGATCCCGACACCAAGGCCAAGTCTCCAGGAGGCAAGACTTTGTGCCCAGGATGAAGTTAAGTGGGGCTTCGTTTAGCGGGCGTTACCGAAATCGAGCCGAGTCCTCGAAGCGGCAGTTGGTATCAAACCGCACAGGATCAACACGGGGGGCAGCGAGCGCCTCGTTCGCGTGCCTTGCAGGGGGCCCCGAAACCAGCATGCTCCCTCCATGGCCGACCCCGATTCGAAACAGCCGTCCCTCCCCGACCTCGCGTTCGAAAAGCGTGCAGTGCGCAAGGGTGCGACGATCGTTGCGGGGGTCGACGAGGCCGGGCGCGGGCCGCTGGCGGGGCCCGTGGTGGTGGCCGCGGTAATCCTCAACCGGCGGAAGATCCCGGACGGGCTCAACGATTCAAAGGTGCTGACGGCGGAGGCGCGGGCGGCGCTGTGCGCGCTGATCCTCGAGAGCGGGGCGACGGTGTCGGTGGTCGCGGCGCCGACCTCGATCATTGCCGAGCTCAATATCCTCCATGCGACGATGTGGGCGATGCGGCGCGCGGTGATGGGGTTGTCGCTCGCACCCGATCATGTGTTGATCGACGGCAACACCATTCCGAAGGGCATGCCCTGCGCGACCGAGCCGGTGATCGGCGGCGACGGGCTGACCCTCTCGATCGCCGCGGCCTCGATCGTCGCCAAGGTGACGCGCGACCGGATGTGCCAGATCATGCATTGCGAAGAGCCGCATTACGGATTTGCCGGCCACAAGGGCTATTCGGCGCCAACGCATTTTGCGGCGCTCGAGGAGCATGGGCCCGGGCGGTACCACCGGATGGATTTTGCGCCATGCATCGCGGCGGCGGGGCGGATGCGGGCGGTCGCCTAGCCGGACTGTCCCTGCGTTTAGCCAGCGATCGCGCCCAGCCATTGCCTCGCAATGCGACTGTCCTCGGCGGTATGGGCGTGGCCCGTGGGCAGCACGTGATGCGTGACGCGCGCACCGGCCCGAGCCAGCCGTTCGGCCAGTCGCAGGCCGTCGCCCGGCAGCCGGCGGTCGTCATCTGCTCCATCGACAATGAGGACCGGCGTCCCGTCGAGACGCTCTGGAAGATCGTCGGTGAACGGCGAGAGCGGGCGAAACAGCACCGCCGCTCCCAACAGACCGGGATCAGTCAGAAGCAGCGCCGCCGCCATGATGGCGCCGTTCGAATAGCCGATGGCGACCGGACGCCCGTCGAGGCCGTAGTGAGCGCCTGCCGCTGCGATGAACGCGGCGAGGTTCGGTGCCCGGGTGGCAACATCCGCCTCATCCACACGGCGGTCTGGAAAGCGCCTGAAGAAGGCATAGCCTCCGTCGGTACCAACGGTGCCGCGGATCGCGAGTTTCGCGGCATCGGGCAGCAGATCGCTCGCCAGCGGCAGGAGATCGGCTTCGCTGCCGCCGGACCCGTGGAGCAATACTGCCGACGCCCCTAAGCCGTCGGTGCCGGGAGTGAAGTGGTGGACATGCGTGGAACGAAACATCGGAGGTCCGCCAGCGGTGGGTAGAGAGCCGTTGGCGATACCTAAAGGAAACAGTGTTCAGCGGTCCAGCCAGGCCGCGAGGCCGTCGAGCGTCTGGAACCCGTATTCGACGGCGCCGAAGCCGATCACCACCTGGCGCCGCTCGCGGCTGGGGTGGAGCTGGCGCATGGTCAGTATCGTCTTGCCGTCGGCCTGCTCGTCGAATGTCACGGTCATGCGGAAGCGCTCGGGGTCGTCGGGGTCGGGCGTGCCGTAGTCGACGACGATCCGCTCGTTCGGCACGATCTCAAGGAAGCGCATGAGGTTGGGGAAGCGCTGCGGTCTGCCCTCGAACACCCCGACCATGTCGAAGCGCCAGACCCCGCCCTCGCGGATGTCGGTCTCGTGGTGCTCGATGCTGAGCCCGGCCGGCCCATACCACTGGGCCAGCGCCTCGGGGTCCATCCAGGCAGCAAAGACCTTTTCGCGCGGGTGGTTGAGCACTTTCACCAGCACGATCTCGCGATCCAGCGACCAGGTGTCGAGCAGCGTTGCCATGGTCTTCATCCCTGTTACGTCTTGTCCAAATAGTTTTCGAGCCGATCCAGCCGCTCGGCCCAGCGCCGGCGCTCGGTTTCCATCCACTCCGCCGCCTCGTCGAACCGGGCCGGCACCAGCCGGCACCAGCGGCTGCGGCCGCGCTTTTCGCTGGCGATCAGCCCGCACTCCTCGAGCACCCTCAGATGCTGGGCGAAGGAGGAAAGCGCCATGTCGAACGGTTCGGCCAGCGCGCTGACCGGCACCTCGCCCCCCGCCAGCCGCGACAGCACCGCACGACGCGTCGGGTCGCTGAGGGCGTGAAAGGCGAGATCGAGCGGCGTCGAATGGTAAGGCATGTGCCTTCGTAATCCGCCGCAGACACACCGGTCAAGGACAATAAGGCGATTGCCTTAGTTTCGTGAGCCCGGCGGGCGGAGGTCGTCCCCTATCGCGGGCCGAGGACTTTGGGATGCTGCCTGATCAGCTCGGCAAGGGATTCCGGACGATAGGGGGCCCAGCCGGCCGCCTTGGCCTCGTACGCCAGCCGTTTCAGTGTCGCAGGGGCGAGCGCGGCGGGATCTACCGGGCCTTTGCGCGGGCAGTGCCGATAGAGATAGCGATCGGTGAAATCGAGCGGCTTGGTAGAGTTGTGGAGCGGCGCCAGCGGATCGGCGATGGTTTCCCAGTTCGCCAGCATCTGCGCGTCGAAATCGGCACCCTGGGCCACGGCGCCTTCGAGGACCCAGGCAAGCGCGTCGTTGGACAGTCCGCGGATGTCGCCGCCGCCGACCGAGCCGTGATCGCCGGGGAACCAGAGCTGCCGGTAATTGCCGGGTCGCACGGCGTTGAGATCGGGCAGATTGGCCCACTCGGTCGGTTCGAACTCTAGGCGGTTCTCATCGACGGCGAGAGCCTGGCGGGCCGCCTCGACCGTCGAGCTGAGCTTCAGATCGTGAAAGGCGTATTTGGCGTTGGTCGCCTCGCTGATCAGCAGGTACTTCGGGATGCCAAGTTCGCCGACGGTGTCCCACACGCCGATATATCTGATGGTGAAGTTGGGAAGATCGGGAACGAGATAGCCGTTCACCGCCCGCAGGTGCGGTCGAGATCCTTCATGATTGTGTCCGGCGAGTTCTGCGCCCGGAACTGCTGGGCGGGCCCATCGTCCGGCTTGACGTCTTCGCGGCGGTAGAAGGCGTAGGCTTCAGCGATGGCATGGGTGCGGCTCTTGGGGATGATGCCGCATTTGCGAATGAGGCCGCCGAGCGAACGCGCCGTGAAGGCGCCGCGCGAAAAGCCGAAGATGTAGATCTCGTCGCCGGGCGTGTAATTGAAAACGAGGAAGCGGTAGGCTTCGGCAATCCGGTCGAAGAGGCCCCAGCCGAAGGCGCCGGCCGCCACCGTCTCGCGCCGCTGGTTGATCAGCCAGCTCGTCCCGACCCCTTCGCTGTAATAGACGATCTGGTCGACGCCATCGTCGCCGACTGGTTTGACCGCCTGCGCCGCCAGGACGACATTGGTCGGGGAGTCGGTCGTTTCCTTGTTCCGGGTCCCGTCGCAGAAAATCAGCAACCGCCGCATCGTCGCCTCCTCTGGTTGAGGACGAAAATAGGCGGCCGTTCGATTTCGAGCCAGTCCGCAGGAATCCGGAAGTTAATGTCGCGGTAACCCTTCGGCTTAAATCACCTTTAACTCTAAGCCCTTACAGTTTGCATTGTTAGTGCTGCGTTAGGGTTACGAGTATGTTGCGTACCGCGCGTATGGCCCAGTCGGCCAATGCGGATGACCGTGCAAGGCTGCCCGTCGACACCATTCTGGTCGGCGATTGCATCGAGCACATGAATGCCTTGCCGGCCGGCTCGGTTGACCTGATTTTTGCAGATCCCCCGTATAATCTGCAGTTGGAAGAGGGGCTCACCCGCCCCGACCAATCGCGCGTCGACGCCGTCGACGACGACTGGGACAAGTTCGAGAGCTTTGCCCATTACGACCGCTTCACCCGCGGTTGGCTGAAGGCGGCACGCCGCATCCTCAAGCCCGACGGGGCGATCTGGGTGATCGGCAGCTATCACAACATTTTCCGCGTTGGCACGGCACTGCAGGACCTCGAGTTCTGGATGCTCAACGACGTGATTTGGCGCAAGGCCAACCCGATGCCGAATTTTCGCGGCACGCGGTTTACCAATGCGCACGAGACGCTGATCTGGGCGGCGCGCGACAAGAAATCCCGCGTGACGTTCAATTACGAAGCGCTGAAGCAGGCCAACGAAGACACGCAGATGCGCTCGGACTGGCTGTTCCCGATCTGCACCGGCAATGAGCGGCTGGTCGACGCCGATGGTGACAAGGTGCACCCGACGCAAAAGCCCGAGGCCCTGCTCTACCGGATCCTCAATGCGACGACCAAGCCCGGCGACGTGGTGCTCGACCCGTTCTTCGGCACCGGCACGACCGGTGCGGTGGCGAAGAAACTCGGCCGGCATTTCATCGGCATCGACCGGGACACCACCTATGTCGCGGCGGCGCTGAAGCGGATCGCGTCGATCAAGCCGCTCTCGGCGGAAACCATCGAGACCGCCGTGCCGAAGCGGTCGGCGCCGCGCGTCGCCTTCGGTTCGCTGGTCGAGATGGGGCTGATCCAGCCGGGCACCGAACTTTATGACGGCCGGAAGCGCTTTTCGGCGCTGGTGCGGGCCGACGGCTCGCTCGCCTCGGGCGATCACCAGGGCTCGATCCACCGGGTCGGGGCACTGGTCCAGGGGGCGGAAGCCTGCAACGGCTGGACCTTCTGGCACACCCATTCCGAGGGGCGACTGGCGCCCATCGATCTCCTCCGCACGACGATGCGCGCGCAGATCGAGCAGCTTTCCGCCTGAGCTCAGACCTCCAGTCTACAGGCAGACAAGCCGCCGGCCCAATGCATGGGGCCGGCGGCACCTTTTTTAGCTCAGCCCGAACATCAGCGTGCGGTGCACGGACGCGCCGGTGAAATTGCCGTCGCCGACCGCCTGCGCCACCGAGCCGAAGGGCTTGGCGATGTCGCCGCAGGCGAAGACACCGGGCACACTGGTCATCTTCATCGCGTCGGTCCTGATGTAAGGGCCGGTGGGGCCCTCCTCCATGGCGCAGCCGAGTTGTTCGGCGATGGGGCTCGAGGGCCGGATTCGCGTGGCGGTGAAGAGGCCATCGACGTCGATGCGGCGGCCATCGGCGAGGACCATGCCGGCGCGGTCGCCTTCGAGGCGGATGACGGGCGTCCGCTCGATGATGACGCCGCGGGCGGCGAGTTGCGCCAGTTGGTCGGCGTCCGGTTCGAAGCTGCCATTGAGGAAGAAGGTGGTCTTGCCCCAGTCGGGCAGCATCAGAGCGTGATGCATCGACATCGCCGAGACGGCGAGGACACCGATCGATCCCTGGTTGAGCTCGTAGCCGTCGCAATAGGGGCAATGAAAGACGCTCTTGCCCCAGCGTTCGGCGAGGCCGGGGATCGCCGGCAGTTCATCGCTGAGGCCGATGGCGAGCAGAACGCGACGCGCTTCGTGCCGCTGTCCGCCGGCGATGATGGCGAAGCCGCCGTCGATCGCTGTTGCGTCGGACGTTTCGGCATCGAGCCAGGTGACGGCCGGATAGTTTTGCACCTGCGCCCGGCCTCTTGCGGCGATGTCGGCGGCGAGGACGCCGTCCTGCGTGAGGAAGCCGTGCGAGTGGCCGGCGAAGCGGTTGCGGCGCTTGCCGCCATCGACGATCAGCACGTTGCGGCGGGCGCGGGCGAGCATCAGAGCGGCCGAAAGGCCGGCATAGCTGCCCCCGACGATGATGACGTCATGCATGGGAATGGTCCTTGTGCTGTGCGCGCCAGGCGGCGGCGCGGGTGCCGAAATCGGCGGCGAGCCGGGCCAGCGTCACCTGGGCAAAGCGCTCGACGAGGAGCGCCTCGGCTTCGGCGAAGGCGGGCTCGAGGGCGTGGTTGACGGTCTGCTCGACGAGGCAGGTGGGATGTTCGAGGCGGACGCCGATCGACAGCAGGCCGGGGGCGCCGAGGGCGTCGTAGACCTGGCGCAGGGTGACGGTTTCGAGGTCGCAGGCGATCTCCCAGCCGCCACCCCTGCCCTTGCTGGAGCGCACTAGGCCGTCGCGACGGAGGCCCGCCATGGTGCGGCGGACGACGACAGGATTGGTGTTCGTGTGGGCGGCCAGTTCTTCCGACGTCATCGGCCGGCCGGCGTCGGCCATGTGGAGAAGCGTGTGGAGAACGGCGGACAGGCGGGAGTCGCTTTTCATGTAACTTCAAATGTTACGTTATGGGGTGGGAGTCAAGGGGTGGGGTGGGTGGTGGGCGTGGCCGCCCCCTCCGTCACGCTGCGCGCGACATCTCCCCAGCTTCGCTAGGGGAGGAACCCGACTGCGAGTTCGGCTAGGCCAGCCCCGCCATTGCGAGTGCTTTGCGGAACACGGTGGGCAGGGCTTCGGCGCGGAGTTCGGCAGGGTCGGTCCACCAGCCGTCGGTGAGAAGGGCGGGATCGG
>JANXSI010000522.1 GCA_025352765.1 Devosia sp.
GGTTAGGCCTTCGCCGCGTCGAGTTCGTCGAGATAGCCCTCGACTTCCTCGAGCGTCGCCGAGAACTGGTAGGACCTGTCCCCAAACACGATCTTGCCGGTCTTTTCGTCGCGCAACTTGTAGCCGCCATGCGCCAGAACCTTGGCATCCGGCTTTTCGGGCTTCAGCAGATCGAGGCGATATTTGCCGAGCCGGCGCTTCACGCGTCGTTCTTCGGCGGCAAGGGTGTGGCGGCGCGAACTCATGGGCGTCTTTTGCCGTGCGACGCGCCCAAGGGCAAGCCCTTGGCTTGTTCGCTCTTCGTTCTCATGGCACATTGCGCACGAGGACAGCCATGCCGACGCCGCATCATCTCAAGAACCTGGCCGTGCCGGCCAATCGCTATACGCTGCGGGAAGCTGCTGCCGAGGGCCTGCTGGTGAGCCTGCGCTGCACAAAGTGCCGGCGGGCGCCCGTGTTGTTCCTAGCACGTGACCTTATGCAGGTGCTCGACCCGGAGCGCGACTGCTGCCACCCACCGCCCTTCCCCTGCTCGAAATGCGCGAGCAGCGTCTCCACCGAGGTGACGCTCCGCACCCAGGAAGATGCAGCCGTCGGGAAACTCACCGTCCGACGCCTTGCGGGCATCCGGCAGGTGCCGGTCTGGCGGAACGAACTGTTGGGCGACAGCCCATGATGAGCATGAAGACCACCTCATGCCGCGCAGTTCAGCCCCAGAAGACGCAGAAGCCCGCAGGTCAGGCCAAGAGAACCCAGCGAATCGTGGACTGGTGCCCTCAAGCCCAAAACGTCTCTAATTGACGGTTAGCGGGCGTAGCCAAAAAGCTCGATGTCCCGCGAATAGACAGATGCAACGATATCGGCCATGCGCGACGTGTAGAGCGAGTCGTAACGCAGCGGCGGTCCACTTGTATTGACGAGAGGAATCACAATGGTCCGTCCAGTGAGGTGGCTCAAGTGCTCCGCAACTTCTTGCATGCGCTCCGTCCGGCCGATCCAGTCAACCAGCACATTGCCCGATCCGTCGCAGATATAAGGAAATTGGGGCCGCAGGACGCCGTCCTCATCAGCGAGATTAGCCGTTGGCAGCCATTCTTCAACGAACCTTTCAAAGGACGAAAAAGCCGGAACATCGTAGCGGTAGGGATCTCGCATCGAAACTGCGCCGGGGCCCACCCCGCCTCCGTTCTTGATGAACCTATAGCTCGAAGCACAGCGAGCCCATGGGTCGCGAACCACGGAAAACGACGGCACCGCGCGGAAGGCGTTCTTCGCCGGCTCGTAGAGCTCTCGAGCCGGACGATGTCCAACCAGTTTGCTGCCGTAGAGCGCAACGGCGATCGAAGAGCCGCCTGTCTTGGGTATGTGGGTAAAAATCGCACCGTAAGGGGCCAGCAGCCCGATCGTCCTGTGTGCCCTAAAGCTCGCCCTTAGGGTCGACGGCACGACGGCGCGATAGGTCGCTTTCGTGACCTCATACAAACCCACTGGTTCCCCTTTCCTTCCTGCACTGCCCGCCTGACCGGCACTCTGCCCAACCGACTCCATCCCGACCAGAGCGGCCTCAGCGCTGCAGCACTACTCCCACTCGATGGTCCCGGGCGGCTTGCTCGTGATGTCGTAGACGACCCGGTTGATACCGCGGACCTCGTTGATGATGCGGGTCGCGACATTGCCGATGAAGGCCATGTCGAAGGGATAGAAGTCCGCCGTCATGCCGTCGACCGAGGTCACGGCGCGCAGGGCGCAGACGAACTCGTAAGTGCGGCCATCGCCCATGACGCCGACCGTCTGGACCGGCAGCAGCACAGCAAACGCCTGCCAGATCTCGTCGTAGAGGCCTGCCTTACGGATTTCGTCGAGATAGACCGCGTCGGCACGACGCAGGATGTCGAGCTTTTCCGGGCTTACGCCGCCCGGCAGACGGATGGCGAGGCCCGGCCCGGGGAACGGGTGGCGGCCGACGAATTTGTCGGGCAGCCCGAGTTCGCGGCCCAGCGCCCGTACCTCGTCCTTGAACAGCTCGCGCAGCGGCTCGACCAACTGCATGTTCATGCGCGCTGGTAGTCCGCCGACATTGTGGTGCGACTTGATGACGACCGAGGGACCGCCCGAAAAGCTGACACTCTCAATCACGTCGGGATAGAGCGTGCCTTGGGCGAGGAACTGCGCGCCGCCGATTTTTTTGGCCTCGGCCTCGAAGGTCTCGATGAACAGCCGACCGATGGTCTTGCGCTTGGTTTCTGGGTCGGCTTCGCCGGCGAGGGCGCCCAGGAATTCCTTCGAGGCATCAACGTGAACGAGCGGGATATTGTAGTGATCGCGGAACATCGCCACCACCTCCTCCGCCTCGTTGAGACGCAGCAGCCCGTGGTCGACGAAGATGCAGGTCAGCTGGTCGCCGATCGCCTCGTGGATCAAGACTGCAGCCACGGAAGAATCGACGCCGCCCGATAACCCGCAGATCACACGGCCGCTGCCGACCTGCTGGCGGATCTTTTCCACCATGCGGGCGCGATAGGCCGACATGGTCCAGTCCGACTTCAGCCCGACGATGTTGTGGACGAAATTGGCGAGGAGCTTGCCGCCGTCGGGCGTGTGCACGACCTCGGGATGGAACATCGTGGTGTAGCGGTGCTTGGCTTCGTTGACGGCGATGGCGAACGGCGCGTTGGGCGAGGTCGCCACGACCTTGAAGCCCTCGGGGAGTTCGGTGACGCGGTCGCCGTGGCTCATCCACACGGGGTAGCGGCCGCCAATATCCCAGACGCCCTCGTAGAGCGCACTCGGTTCGAGGATTTCGACGTCGGCGCGGCCGAATTCGCGGTGGTGGCCGCCCTCGACCTTGCCGCCGAGCTGCAGGGCCAGGGTCTGCTGGCCGTAGCAGATGGCAAGGATCGGCACGCCCGAGTCCAGCACCTCCGTCGGCGCGCGCGGACTACCTTCGTCGATCACCGAAGCTGGCCCGCCCGAGAAGATCACGCCTTTGGGCTGCATCCTCGCAAAGGCTTCGGCGGATTTGTTGAAGGGGTGGATCTCGCAATACACCCCCGCTTCGCGTAGCCGGCGCGCGATCAGCTGGGTGACCTGCGAGCCGAAATCGATGATGAGGATGGAGTCGACGGGAGCGGGTGCTGTCATGGCGGGGAAATAAAGGCTCGCCGCAGATTCCGCAAGCGCCGCTATTGCGGGCCGGGCTCTGGTGGCGGTGGGTCAAGCGGCTGCGGCATCGAGTAGCGCGCACCGATCCCGAACACAAAGCGGGCATAGGCCCACGAAATGCCGAGAAAGCTCAGCCCCATCAGCAGGAAACTCAGTACGCGCCAGAGCCCGCTGAGCGCCGCGGCGTCGAACAGGAACACCTTGATGGTCGCGGCAAGGACGAAGATGAAGCTCAATGCCCGCGCCCCGCGATGGCGGAAGATGACGCCAACCACCAACAGGATCAAGCCGAACACCAGGGTGCCGATCGAATAGGCGTAGAACTCCGATTGGGAGGTGTCGCCGGAGAGCGAAGGCGCACCCAAATGATACGCCTGCCTGATGTCGACGAGGAGCAGCGCATAGATCATTGCGACCGCGAACACGGAGATGAGCGGGCCTGTCGGAAGGGACGGTCGCTTCGGCTCCTCCTGCCGCAAATACCAGCCGATCCAGAACAGCACGAGCGCCGGGAGGCCGTAGGCGAGCGCCGCGATGTTGACGACGGCAGGCCCCGGAACCGCGAAGTCCGGCCAAAAGCGAAAGAGCGGCGCGATGAGGAACGCGAGGAGCAGAAGCCCGACGAGGCCGGTCAGGCCGAGCCCCATCGCGTACGCCATGCGTCGGCCCGTGCGGCGGCCAAGATAGATCGCTGCGGCGGCGAGCAGCAGTTCGGGAGTCGCCAGCTTTGCGGCTACGGTCAGCGTCACCGATGCGGGCAACCAGAACTCGTTCGGCACCAGCAATTGCTGGAGGCCCCAGGCTAGTGCAGCCACTCCGACGATATCCAAGAGGGCCACCAGATTGGCACTCGGTTCACGTGCGGCCGCGTGGAACAGCGTCGCCGCAATCAGGAGCGCCAATCCGGGTAACACAAGGAGGATCAATGCATGCCCGTCGATATCGGGCACTAGCACGTAGGTCAGCGGCCCGAACACCGCAGCGAGAAGCGACACCCCGCCGGCGATCAGCATAAGGTAGAGGACCGTGTAGACTGCGGCCAGGATCCGTAGCCCACGCACCGGAACGCGCCAGTGGACGCCTGCCAGCCCGAGCACCGCGATCGCCGACGCTGCGGGGAAATACAGCGGGTCGATCTCGAGCGCGAGGGCGAGCGAGACCAGCGTCGTCACCGTCCCGCCCCAGGCTGCGTAAACGCTGCTGCGAACAAGCTCAGGCGCGAGCCGGGCCCCGTAATACCGCAGCAGGGCAACGAAGCCTGCCGCCAGCGCCAGCGCACCGAGTGCCCAGGCGTGCTTCTGTTCCAGCGCCGATGGCCAGCCGGTGATCTTGAAAAGGGCCGTGGCGAAGAGGTAGAGCGCCACAAAGGCCAGCACGCCCGCCCACAGGGCCGGTTCGCGCAGGCGCCGGAACTGGTCGAGCGCGCCGAAGCCGAAGACGATCGCCAGGATGCCGATGATGACGAACGCCGCGGTGTCGTCGCCCGCCGGCCAGAGCAGAAGCGCGACGGTGGCGCCGATCAGCACCGGCAATTGCAGCCCGCGGTGTGGCGGCGAGACGCGGCCTGTAACGACCGCGAGGAGTCCCAGCACGATCAGCCCCTGCCAGAGGCCCAGCGCGAAATCGGCCGCCAAGAGGAACAGCACGAAGCCGACGACGCTGAGGACCATCGACGTCACGAGCGCGGCGCGCTGCGGGGTGGTGACGCCGGAGGCGCCGGAGAAACTGACGATCGGGCCATCCGTCCGCCAGCCCGGCAATGAGGCAAAACCGACGATCAGCGGCACGGCTATCAGGTAGGCGTCGCTCCAGAACGGCGCCGCCAGCAGCTCCGGCGACAGCGCCCAAATCAAGCCCCACAACGTCGGCCCGATCAGTCCGACGATGCTGAGCCGCCACCAGGATTTGTAGCGGATCACGGCGAAAGCCGCTGCGGTCAGCGCGAGGAGGTAGATGGCGAGGAACGGCGCCGAGGGCGCGCCACTGCCATAGACAACGGGCGCCACATAGCCACCGACGATCCCGACTAAGGCCACCATCTGCCCATAGCCGAGCGCGATGGCGATGGCGAGCAGTGAGACCCCGACGGTCGCGATGAAGCCGGCACCGCTCGGAAACAGCCTATAGGTGACGGTGGCGAGGAAGGCGGTCGCGTAGGCGGTGGCGATGGCGGCCGCGGCGAGGGCCGAGGCGAGCGCAGCGACGTTACCGGTCTTGACCCTCCGCCGCACGGTTTCGGCGCCGATCAGGAACGCCAGCGCGGCGGTAGCCGCCGATAGCACACGCATCACGGGCGTGAAGAACCCGCTATCGATCGCGTAGCTGACAAAGAAGAAGCCCGCGACGCAGAGCGCAATCGCCCCCAGCCACACCGGAAGCCTGAGGCCCATGAAGCGCTCCCATTCGAAGCGCGGCTCCGGTTCGGGCGCTGCGGCGGGCTGCGCAGGGGTGGGCTCAGGCGTCGTCGGGCTGGCCGGCGCATTAGCCGGTTGCAGCTCGACGGTTTCAACTTTGGAAGGTCCAGTAGCTTCGGCCGCCGCCAGGGCGGCTTCGACTGAGGCATGAGGAACCGACGCTCGGACCTTCGGCTCGGTGGGAGCTACGCCCCGTTCGTCAAGGTCGGACAGGGATCG
>JANXSI010000564.1 GCA_025352765.1 Devosia sp.
GCAGCATGAGGCCCACAACCCCGCTCCCCATCGCCCGCCGGACGCGATCCGTCATGCCGCCCCAAAATCCCGAATCAATCGCAAAAACCCTAGCAGGCCGGGCGTTAACAGCCCTAGGGGTTTGGCTTTTGAATGGCAGGAAGGGGGGAGTTAGAGCTCTTCATGTATAGGGATATAGGCGGCATGTTATACTTGTCGTACCCATTCCTGTGGGGCCGTGCTCTGAGTGCGCCTGAAACCGGGGTGAATCGCCTTGTCCCCGGCAAGCTTTGGAGCTTGTGGGATATGATTTCGGCACCTGCGGATAGACTGCACTACCTCATCTCCTCGCTATCGATGCTAGAGACCGTATTGTCGTTGGCGAGGTGGCAGGCTGGCAGCGGCCCTGTAGGCATTGATATGTACGGCGCTACCGGGCCCATAGACGCCGAGTTTGACGCCCAAATAGCTATGCTGGATTCGATCGGGCTTGAGGACTCCGCCGCCATCTTGGCGTCGCGCCAAGATCAGTTACCTAAACCAAGGGAAGCCTGGGCATATTCCTGAGCAGCTTGAAGGGCTTTTCACCCAGCTTCGGCACCTGATGTATGACCAGTTGAAGCGCCCTAAATTCTTGGTTCTCACCGGTGCCGATAGGGCTTTCTACGAGCCGACAGTCCCCCTGTTTGGCCCGGAGGTTGAAGCAAAATTTGGCTCTGTTCGCTACGATATCTCGGAAGCGGGCAAGTGCTTAGCGCTGGATCGGCACACTGCCTGCGCCTTCCACCTACTTAGGTCGATGGAAGCGGGTATGCGCGCGATCTCCCGCAGTTTGGGAATTCCAGATCCAACAAAGGGCAACCAGCGGAACTGGAATAAGGCCATGACTGCGATCAACGAAAAGATCGATGAGAAGTGGCCACCCAGCGGTCGCCTATCGGGCGACGGTCCCATGTTTGAAAAGATGGCGGCCAACCTAGGGATGATGAACAACCCCTACCGCAACGCGGCGATGCATCTTGAGGACAGATACACCGAGGACGACGCACGTCATCTACTAGCACTCGTCAAAGGCTTCATGCAGCATGTTGCTAGTCGGATGGACGAGGACGGCCTGCCACTGGCTTGAGGATCGCTTGGGTAGCGCGTTCAAACGCCCAACAGCCCCTCGTCCGGCGGCTGCACCGGCCCGGCCTTCCTCGCCAGACGGTCCATCGCCCAGGTGACGCGCACCCCTCGGCCAATGAGAAAGCCGTCGAGGCCGACAGTGGATTCAAAGGCAAATTCCAGATCACCGGGCTCGATCCTGCAATGATGGTTGCGGCGCTCCGGCCGTTCGGTCGCTGGGCGCAGCCGCAGATAGAACAGGATGTTCTGCTTGCCGAAATGATCGAGGTCGGCATCGATGATCTCGTCGATGGCGAAGGCGACGATGACCCGGCCGCGGCCGAAAATGTTGGGATCGGGGTGGCGATGCGCAGTATGCTGGTGTGCCGGCCCGACAGCTGGATGGTCTCCACTTCGGCGTCGTGGAAGTTCGGCACGTCGCCGTAGAGGCCAATCAGCGATGCCGCCCCGTCCACGCGCGTCATCGTCTCGCGGTGAAGCAGGTAATCGTCCCGAGCGCGTTCAATCATTTCGTCAGTGAGCATCGCCGGGCCCCTACTGAATAACCCTGACGGCATAATACAGCAACCTAGCCAGTGCCGCCACGCGTCGGCTATTCCCGATGATACGGGTGCCCGCTCAAGATCGTGGTGGTCCGATACAACTGCTCGGCCAGCATGATGCGCACCAGTTGGTGCGGCCAGGTCAGCGGCGAGAACGAGAGGACGACGCTCGCTTCGCGGGTAAAGCCGGGGTCGAGCCCGTCGGCGCCGCCGATGACGAAGCTCATCGACTGCTTGCCGTTGTCGCGCCAGCGGCCGATGCGGTTGGCGAAATCTTCCGAGCCCATGGTCTTGCCGTGCTCGTCGAGTGCCACCAGCAGCGTATTGGCGGGGAGGTGGTCGCGGAGCGCCTTGGCTTCCTCGGTCTTGCGCGACGCGGCGGAGCCGGCGCGTGATTCCGCCAGTTCCGTGACGCCGAAATCGGTCAATCCGAGGGATTTGCCGCTCAGTGCGGCGCGGTCGAGGTAGCGGGCCACGAGCTCGCGCTCCGGCCCCTGCTTCATCCTGCCGATGGCGAGAATGCCAATCCGCAAAAGCGCTTACGTCGCGTCAGCGGCGAAATCGGCCTGCCACATCTTTTCGATGTTGTAGAACTCGCGCACTTCGGGCCGGAAGATGTGGACGATGACGTCGCCGCCGTCCACCAGCACCCAGTCGGCATGCGGCAGCCCCTCGACGCGGGGCTTGGAAAAGCCGCCTTCGCGCATGGCCTTCATCACCTGGTCGGCGACGGCGCTGACGTGGCGGTTGCTCCGTCCGGAGGTCACCACCATGAAGTCGGCGAGCGAGGACTTGCCGGCGATATCGATGGATACGGTCTGCTCCGCCTTCGCATCGTCGAGGCTTTGCAGCACGATATCGATCATCTTGATCTCGGGGGTTGGCGCAGGCTTCGGAGCCGACTTTTTCTTGGGCGACACAGCCATTAGACGGCGGCCTTCGCCCATGCGCGTGCATGAGTCATGCGGGTTTCAGCATTCCTTGGCGTTGGGATCGAATGGGTCGCAGGGTAAATGCGATGATCGTAAGTCCCGTTCAGTGGGCCACAACCCACACACACTATAATGAGGCTTCGGGGGCAATTGTGCAAGGCGAAGGTCTCAAGATGGTGACCGGCGGGCCTCGCGAATGGCGGTGGACGACGCGTCGGACATGATTCCGCGCAAATACACCCAGGCCGGCGGCGCCCGTCCGGCCAGCGTTTCTGCCGCCTCTTCGGGGATGCGCGCGGCTGCGAGCGCGGTCGCGGCGATCGAGCGGGTGGCGCGGAAGGTGGCGCCCGGCCGGGCATAGACCGCCATCGGCATCAGCCCGGCGATGTCCTGCCAGTGCTCCCAGCGGTCAAAGCTCATCAGGCTGTCGGCGCCCATGATCCAGACGAAATCGGTGGCCGGCTGGGTTTGCCGGAGGAAGCTCAGCGTCTGGTAGGTGTAGGTGAAGTGGTGGCCGGCCTCGAACCCCGTCACCTCGAGCGCCGGATGGTCCATCACCCGGCGCGTCTCGGTCATGCGGGTTGTAAGCGGAGCGAGCTCGGAATGGTCCTTCAGCGGATTGCCCGGCGACACCAGGATCCACACCCGGTCGAGCGCCAGCCGCTTCAGGCACTCGAGCGCCACCAGCCGATGGCCGTCATGGGGCGGGTTGAAGCTGCCGCCGAAGAGGCCGATGCGCATGCCCGGGGCGGAGGCCGGCAGGCCGAGGGCGGGATCGGTCATCAGGGCCGCGTCTGCCCGTTGCCGCGCACCAGATACTTGAACGAGCAGAGCTGCTCGAGCCCGACCGGTCCGCGCGCATGGAACTTGCCCGTCGCGATGCCGATCTCGCCGCCGAAGCCGAACTCGCCGCCATCGGCGAACTGGGTGGAGGCGTTGTGGAGGAGGATGGCGCTGTCGATCTCGGTGAAGAAGCGCTCGACCGCGATGGGGTCCTCGGCGATGATCGCCTCGGTGTGGTGCGATCCGTAGTGGCCGATATGGGCAATAGCCTCGCCGACGTCCTCGACCACCTTCACCGAGAGGATCGCTGCCTCGTATTCGGTGCTCCAATCGTCATCCGTCGCCATTCCTACGGTCGGAATCAGCGCTTTTACCGCCATATCTCCGCGTATCTCGCAGCCCCTCGCGACAAGCGCATCGATGATGGGCTTGAGGTGCGTCCCCACTACATCGCGGTGGATCAGCAGGGTTTCCGTGGCGCCGCAGACCCCGGTCCGGCGCATCTTGGCGTTGACCGTGACGTTGATCGACATAACAAGTTGTGCCGACTTGTCGATATAGGTGTGGCAGATGCCCTCGAGGTGCGCGAACACCGGCACCCGGGCCTCCTCTTCGACCCGCGCCACCAGGGTTTTGCCGCCGCGCGGTACGATCACGTCGATGGTGCCGTCGAGCCCGCGCAGCATCTCGCCGACCGCTGCCCGATCGGTGGTGCCGACCAGCTGGATGGCGTCGAGCGGCAGTCCGGCGGCCGCGAGACCCTGCTGCAGGCAGGAATGGATAGCATGTGATGTCTTGGCGCTGTCCGAGCCACCGCGGAGGATTACGGCATTGCCGGACTTCAGCGTCAGCGCCCCGGCATCGGCGGTGACGTTGGGGCGGCTTTCGAAGATCACCCCGATCACCCCGAGGGGCGTCCGAACCCGAGCAATATCAAGGCCATTGGGGCGTTGCCACTCGGCGATCACCGAACCCACCGGGTCGGGCAGTGCGGCGATCTCGCGGAGGCCCTGGGCCATTGCCTCGATGCGCGGCACCGTCAGCGTCAGCCGGTCGAGGAAGGCGTCCGAGATACCGCGTTCTTTCGCAGCAACGATATCCTCCGCATTGTCCGCGAGGATCGCCTCGTGTTCGGCCAGCATGGCGTCCGCGGCCGCGGTCAGTGCGAGGTTCTTGGCCTCGGTCGGGGCGAAGGCCAGCACGCCGGCAGCAGTGCGGGCGCGGCGGCCCATCGCCGACATGACGGTGCGGATTTCGGGATCGATCGCATTCATGTTGCCCTCGCCTCCGGACCCATCAGCACCACGAGGTTGTCACGGTGGACCAGTTCGGCCCGGGCGCCAAGCCCCAGCAAGTCGCTCACCCGCTTGGAGTTCTTGCCCTTCACCAGGTCCGCCTCCTCGCGGTCGAGACCGACGAGGCCGCGGGCGATCTCGCGCCCGTCGGGATCGAGGACCGCGACGGCGTCGCCGCGTACGAACTCGCCCTTGACGCTGGTGACGCCGATCGGCAGCAGGCTCTTGCCCAGCATCAGCGCCTTGGCGGCGCCGGCATCGACATGGATCTGGCCGCTGAGCTCGAGCGTCCCCATGATCCAGCGTTTCCGGGCCTGCGCCCGGCTTTCCGACGCGGCAAACAGCGTGTGGCGGCCACCTTCGGCCAGAGCCCGCAGCGGGTGCAGCTCGGTGCCCTTGGCGATGATCATCGCGGTCCCCGCCTGGGTGGCGATCTTGCCGGCCTCGACCTTGGTGGTCATGCCGCCGCGGCTCAGATGGCTTGCGGCGCCGCCCGCCATCGCCTCGATCTCGGACGTGATCTGCGGCACCAGCGGCAAATGCCGCGCGCTCGGATCGCGCGCCGGCGGGGCGGTGTAGAGCCCGTCGATGTCGGAGAGGAGGATCAGGCAATCGGCCTCGATCATCGTCGCGACGCGGGCGCTCAGCCGGTCATTGTCGCCGTAGCGGATCTCGGCGGTGGCCACCGAATCGTTCTCGTTGATGATCGGCACGGCGCCCAGCGTCAGCAGCGTCGAGATGGTGGTGCGGGCGTTGAGGAAGTAGCGCCGCTCCTCGGTAATATTGGGCGTTATGAGAATCTGGCCGGTGACGATGTTGTGCCGGCCGAGGCTCTCGGCCCAGGCCTGGCTCAAGGCGATCTGGCCGGCGCTGGCCGCCGCCTGCTGTTGCTCGAGCGGCAGGCTGACCGCATCCAGTCCGAGGATGCCGCGTCCCAGCGCGATGGCACCCGACGAGACCACGACCACCGAGCGGCCCTCGGCCTTCAGCGCCGCGATATCCTCGGCCAGCGCCGCCAGCCACTCGGTCCGGAGCCGGCCCGTTGTGCCGTCGACGATGGTGGCCGAGCCGATCTTGATGGTCAGCCGCCGGTAAGGGGCGAGTGCGTTGACCATCACGGCGCCCAGTGCGGATCGATCTGGTTGCGCGCTGCCTCGGCAGCCTCTCGCTTGGTTTCGTCGAGGATCGAGATAACCCGATATAGGATTGCTTCGACATTCTTGCCGGTGGCGCCCGAGGCGGTCATCACTTCCGCCTTGCTGAGGCGCTTCAGCACCTTCACCTTGTCCTTGATCTCGTCGTCGGCGAGCGCGTCGATCTTGTTGAGGACGAGGATCTCGGGCTTTTCGGCCAGCGCTTCGTCATAGGCGAAGAGCTCGCCGCGGATGGTCTTGTAGGCGGTCTTGATGTCTTCCTGCGTGCCGTCGATCAGGTGGATCAGCACGGCACAGCGCTCGACATGGCCCAGGAACCGATCGCCGATGCCGGCGCCCTCATGCGCGCCCTCGATCAGCCCCGGGATGTCGGCGAGAACGAAGTCGCGCTCGCCGAGGCTGACGACCCCGAGATTGGGGTGGAGCGTGGTGAACGGATAATCTGCTATCTTGGGCTTCGCCGCCGAGACCGCCGCAAGGAAGGTCGACTTGCCGGCATTGGGCAGGCCGACGAGGCCGGCGTCGGCGATGAGCTTCAACCGCAGCCAGATCCACTTCTCGACCCCCTCCTGACCGGGGTTGGCGTGACGCGGCGCCTGGTTGGACGACGTCTTGAAGTAGGCATTGCCGAAGCCGCCGTTGCCGCCCGAGAGCAGCGTCAGGGTCTGGCCGACCGCGGTGAAATCGGCGATCAGCGTCTCGTTATCGTCCTCGAAGATCTGCGTGCCAACGGGCACCTTGAGGATGGTGTCGGCGCCCTTGGCGCCGTGCCGGTCCTTGCCCATGCCGTGCGTGCCGGTCGCGGCCTTGAAGTGCTGCTGGTAGCGGTAGTCGATGAGGGTGTTGAGCCCGTCGACGCAGGTGACGATGACGTCGCCGCCGCGCCCGCCATTGCCGCCGTTGGGTCCGCCGAACTCGACGAACTTTTCGCGCAGGAACGACACGGAGCCGCCCCCGCCATCGCCGGAGCGGACATAGACCTTAGCCTGGTCGAGGAATTTCATGTGCGGTTCTCGGCCCAGCGGGTGCGTGACAATTGGGTGTCGATATGGCGCACCTCCTGCTTTCGCGCAAGGCAAAGCCGGAAAGAGGTGCCGGTTTCGGTAAAGCCGAGCTTCTTCTGGATGGCGAGGGACGCCTTGTTGAAGTGGAAAACCCCGGATGAAACGCAGGTCGCCGCCGTTGTCTCGAAATACCAGTCGAGCACGGCTTCGGTCGCTTCGCTCATGAGGCCGCGGTTCCAGAAGGGCTCGCCCAGCCAGTAGCCGATGACGGTGCCCTGCGCGTCCGGGTGAAAGCCGCAATGGCCGATCAACCCTTCGCCCTCGAGGTCGAGCGTAAACCCCGTCTCGGCGGCCGGACGATCGGGACGCCAGGTCTTGAGCCAAGCCGTCGCATCGGCCTCGTGGTAGGGGTAGGGGACGCGCGACAGATTGCCGGCGACGTGGAAGTTGTTGAGCAACGCCGCAATTCGCGGCGCGTCCTCGGGCCGCGGCTGGCGCAGGGTGAGCCGCCTGGTGCGGAGCTCTACATCCATCTGGGCCTCTCGAGTTCGAGCAGCACGATGGGCTTGCCGATGTTGGGACCCTGCTCGGCCTTGCCTTTGCCGACGCGGTGGAAGCCCAGTTTTTCGAGCACATGCAACGAGCCGTCATTGTCGGCCAGCGCCCGGGCGCCAATCCGCTCGTAGCGGCCGGTCTGGTGCGCGGCGTCGATCAGGCCGCGGCCGGCCTCGGTCATGAAGCCCTGGCCCCAGTGTGGCTCCCCGAGCCAGTAGCCGAGCTCGGGCAATCTGTCCGGAACGAAGCTCAGCCCGATGACGCCGATCAGATGGTCGTTAAGCGTGATGGCGTAAGGCCGCTCGTCCGGCCGCTGCGCAATGATCTCGATGAAGCCCACCGCGTCGGCGCGGGTGTAGGGGTTCGGCAGCCGTGCCAGCCGGTTGGCGATGGCCTTGTTGTCGGCGAGCCGCACCAGGTCGGGGACGTCACCGCGGATCGGCGCCCGCAGCACCAGCCGCTTGGTCGCAATCTTGCCCGGCAGCAGGTCGCGCACCCGCCGCATGCTGAGCCGATGGGTGGCGGCGGCGAGTTCGGCCACCGCTCGGTCGGTGCCGCGGGCGCGCTCGATCTGCGTGGGAACCGGCGCCGGCGCCGGGTCGGCCTTGATCTTCTTCATGATGCGAGCCTTTCGATGTTGCCCACCCGGACAATGACTTCACCATCCGAAATGGCCCTGAAACGGGTCTTTCGGGCTTCCATGTAGGAGACGATCTTTTCGGCTGCCGCGGCATCGGGATGCGGCGAGCGGAAATGCGGCACGATGGAAAAGGGTGTCAGGCCGAGGCCGTGCCAGACCAGCGGCTCGTCATAGCCGGCGGGCAGTTCCCAGGGATCGTCCATGAGTTCGAGGCCGCGCAGCGTCGGGCCGGCAACGGCGGCACCCGCGGCGTAGCCGCCATAGGCAATGGCGTCGGTCTCGAGCAAATCGCGGATGATCGTGTCGAAACCAGACTGGCGCATGGCGCGGCGCAGCACGAAGCTGTTGCCGCCCATCACCCAGACGAGATCGTAACCGGCAAGCCGCTGCTCAAGGCTTTGCGGATCGCCGAAATGCGCCCGGAGGTCCAGCGGCGCCGGCTCGAGGCCAAGGGCCCGGAACTCGGCCAGCGGGTCGTGACCCTCGGCGCAATAGAGGTCGCGGGCCAACGAGGGGCTGGCGTCATAGCCGTTGGCGATGACCGCGACGCGCGGCCCATTGATCATGGCGAGCAATGCCCCCGCTCGCTCGCCCAGCCGTTCCGACGAAAGATACAACCGCATTCGCACTGCCCTCAAAGCGAAAAGGGGAACCGGAAACCGGCTCCCCTTGAGACTTTGCGTGGCGGTGATCGCCTTGCCGGGGAGAAGGTCTCCGGCAGGGTTCTGTCAACCTACCGGGTTATTCAGCAGCTTCCATGGCCGGGAGTACCGACACGTAGGATCGCTGGTTGGCTTTGGTCTTGAAGGTGACGGTGCCGTCGACCGTGGCATAAATGGTGTGGTCGACACCCAGACCAACGCCGGTGCCGGGATGCCATTTGGTGCCGCGTTGGCGAATGATGATGTTGCCGGCGATCACAGCTTCGCCGCCGAACTTCTTGACGCCAAGACGACGGCCTGCGGTATCGCGACCGTTGCGGGATGAACCGCCTGCTTTTTTGTGTGCCATCTCAGTGTCTCCTTATTCCTTGTCGGCCTTGGAGGCCGCAGCCTCCTGGTCGACCTTGGCGCGTGGCGGCTTGCCGGCAACGAGGTCCTTGGCCTGCTGAATCCACTCGTCGCGCTCGACGCGACCGTGCAGCGCCAGTTCCTCGTCGTACTTGGCGAGGTCGGCCGGCGTCCAGTCCGCAATCTGCTTGAGCGAGGTGATGCCGGCGGCGGCGAGCTTCTTGCCCAGCGCCGGACCGACGCCACCGATCAGCGTCACGTCGTCGTTGAAACCCGCATCGGCCTTCTTGGCCTTGGCGGCCTTCGGGGCGGCGGCAGTCTCGGCCTTGGCGGCCGGCTTCTTGGCAGCCGGAGCAGCCTTGGGCGCGGCGGCGGGCTTGGCGGCCTTGGCCGGCGCCTCGCTCACCGCAGCAGTGCCCGAAAGCAGCGCGGCCTTCGCGGCACGCGCCTTGATGTCTTCATCGGCAACCAGGGTGGTCTTGGCGCCACCGAGCAGGATTTCGCCGATCCGCACGGTCGAGATCCGCTGACGATGGCCATTGCGGCGATCGAAATGCTGGCGACGGTGCTTCTTGAGAATGATGACGGTGCGGTTCTTCTTGGTGCCGACGAAATGCGCGGCAACCGTCGCACCCTCGACGAGCGGCGCACCGACGGTGACGTCGTCGCCGTTGCCAACCATGAGAACCTGATCGAAGGTGACCACGTCACCGGGCTCGGCGTCGAGCTTTTCGATCTTGATGACGTCGTTGGCGGCGACCTTGTATTGCTTGCCGCCGGTCTTGATTACAGCAAAATTCATCGTTCCGCCGGCACGTCGGCCGGCCCCTTTTTTGTCGCGCTCTACGGCGCCGCGAAAATGCCCTGCGGGTTCGCGGTCTTTGCTGCCGGACATGTCCGGCGGGCGGCCTCAAGCTGCGGTTCTGTCAAAAGCAAATCCGCCCCGGTTCCCCGGGACGGCGCTTCGGCGTGCCTTATCTTCGCAAAGCCCCGGTGAGTCAAGGGATCGCGCGGGTGAAAACGGCTCAGGCGGCGGCGTTTGCGTACCAGTCGACGAGCCGGACCTCGGCCGCATCGCCGACCAGATCCTTGAACGTCTGCGTGTCGCTGCCGCGCGAGTGATAGGGGTAGACGATCCCAGGCCGGAAGCTCTTCACAGCGTCGGCCGCCTGCTCCACGGTCATCGTGTAGGGCAGGTTCATGGGGAGGAAGGCGACGTCGATGCCGGTCAGAGCCCGCATCTCTGGCGTATCCTCGGTGTCGCCAGCAACATAGACCTGCTTGTCGCCAAAGCTCAGCACATAGCCGTTGCCGACGCCTTTGGGGTGGTATTTGAGGCGGTCCGCCGTGGTGTTGTAGGCGGGCACTGCGGTAACCGGGATGCCGTCGACATCGCCCTTGTCGCCGTTCTTCATGACGATAGCCTGGGCTTTCAGCGCTTCAGGGAGCTTTCCGAACACCTCTTCGGTGACGACAATTTTGGCGCTGCCAGCCATTTTGCCAAGCGCGTCAGCGTCGAAGTGATCGCCATGGGCGTGAGTGAAGAGAATGGCCGTCGGCGCCGGCAGGCCGGAAAAATCCTCCTTGGCGGGATCGAGATAGAGGACGTGGGCGCCCGAGATGAGCGCCAGGCTGGCGTGGGCCACCGGATGGATGACGAGATCGCCGGCCGACGTCGTCAACGTCGCGGGAGCGGGGGCCGCGGCGCGAGCCGCCCCTGCGGCGGACAGGATAATCGGCATGCTGGCAAGGCCCAAGAGAATGGTACGGCGGTTCTGCATCTGGCGCTCCTTGTTGGGGTGACGGATGCGCAACGCGCGAAAGGGCAATTGTCATCCAACACGGCTTAGTGAGGACGGATGACGATCAGCCTCGTGCGCAACTGCTCGGCTGCCATCTGTTCGCCGGCGAGAACGCGCGGCTTGTGGTTCTCCTGCCAAGCCGCAAGGCTCCAGGGCGCCGCGTCACGCGCCACCGTAATCGCCGGCAGGTAGGCAAAGACCTCGTGCAGCTGTTCGTCGATCATCACGGGGAGCAGCGTGCGGCGGTATTCCTCGCCCTCGTACGCATCGAGCAGGTCGATTTCGAACGGTGTCAGGTCGGTAAGGACCAGGCCTTCGGCTGTGCCGCCCGGCACCCGCACCAGCGCCGGGTAGAGCCGACCGGGGTAGTGCACCGTGGCAAGTCCGGGTGCCCGTGCGGACAGGGCCGCCGTCGCGCCGACCCGCCGTCCCAGCACCGCCGATCGCAGGTCGGGATCGCGCAGCGTGCCATAGACGAAAAGCAGGTCAGCCATTGCCGGGTTCGCGTGCAAATGCGGTTGCGGGTGAAATCGTGCTATGCCATAAGCCGCCCCGTGTCGACCGGCCGCCTTCTCTACGGCTGTCTCATCTCGCGGAGAGGTGGCAGAGTGGTCGAATGCACCGCACTCGAAATGCGGCGTGGGGGCAACTCCACCGGGGGTTCGAATCCCTCCCTCTCCGCCAGTCTCCTCTTGCGCCGATGGCCAACCACCCGCTCAGCGACACCACGTCCGGGGATAAGACCGAGTGTTGCTCGCAGGTGAGGTGACGCCGGCTTGCGCGCGGCGGGGCCAAGCGAGCGACAATCGGGCTAGATACGGCGAGGGGGAGGCTCTGGACGGCGGTCCAGATTCCGGCCGAGCACCCCGCAACGCCACCGCAACCTTGCAGCCGGCCGCTCTGGCAGTCTCTGACATCCCGTTCGCCAGGCCTCGGACGTCCGAGCGCCTTAGTCCATCGTCGTTCACCAAAATTCCGCGCGAAGTGAAGTCGGCCAGATGTGCGGAAGCGCGCATCTCTGCCGCGAAAACAGGCGTGACCGGCCACTGCTGCATACGAATGCAGATTCAATTTGCATTCGTATGCAAGAATGCTAGATTTTCTTGTCACATGTCGCTGAACCGCTCGGGAATGGACGGTCTGTCTCGTCCAGATGGGGTTTGACGTGGGTAGGGAAACGTCGTGGACCAGAGGTCCTTGATAAACAGGAGAACACTATGAAGATCATTCTGGGAGCTGCCGTTTCGCTGGTGGCGCTCGGCTTTGCCAGCGCGGCGCTTGCCGATTGCGGCATCACGGCTGGTTCGGTTCGCATCTTGTCCAACGATTTCGACGTTCTCAAGGTCGTCGCCGACGGCGCCAAGGAATGTGCGACCGACAAGGTGACGGTGACCGCCAACCTCAGCACGCAGCACAAGGACCTCCAGGTTCCGGCGCTGACGGTCAATCCGGCCGAATACACGGTGGCGGTGGTTGCCAACAATTCGATCGCGCCGCTGCTCAACGCCAACCTGGTGCGTCCGCTCGACGACCTGATCGCCAAGTACGGTCAGGACCTGCAGCCCAACCAGCTGATCAAGGTCGACGGCAAGACCGTCGCCATCGCCTTCGACGCCAATTCGCAGCACCTGTTCTATCGCAAGGACATCCTCGAGAAGGCCGGCGTGCAGCCGCCCAAGAGCTATGAGGATGTGCTCGCGGCTGCCAAGGCGATCAAGGACAAGGGTCTGCTCGAGTATCCGCTGGCCGCGGCCGACAAGCCGGGCTGGGATCTGGGCGCCGAATTCGTCAACCTCTATCTCGGTTCGGGCGGCGACTTCTTCGAGCCCGGCTCGGCCAAGCTCGCCATCGACAACGACTACGGTCTCAAGACGCTCGAGATGATGAAGTCGCTGTCGGCCTACATGCCGCCCGACTACCTGACCTACGACGCCAACGAGATGAAGGCCGCCTTCCTCGCCGGCAAGGTCGCCATGATGGACGGCTGGGGCTCGTATGCCGGTTCGGTGATCGGGCCAGACAGCCCGTCCAAGGACATTGCTGCCGAGACCGTGCTCGCGGCCGCGCCGACCTTCAATGGCGGCACGACCCCGTCGGCCTCGCTGTGGTGGGACGGCTTCTCGATCGCCGCCAACATTACGGATCAGGATGCCGAGGCCTCGTTCCAGGCCATGATGCATGCGATCCGGCCGGAAGTGGCGACCAAGAACCCCGACGTCGCCCCGTGGCTGATCAAGGGCTTCGTTCCCGGTGCTGCGGCCGTGGGCGTGATCGCCACCGCCAGCGGCAATGCCAAGCCGTACCCGATGCTGCCCTATATGGGCCT
>JANXSI010000566.1 GCA_025352765.1 Devosia sp.
TGAAATGCCCTGGATGAAGTGCGGGATGCCATTGGCAAGCAGCGTCGCCGCCGGGATCGCAACGAAATAGAACCACCACGTGGTCATCGCGTATCTCCGTTATTCCGCGGCCGGCAGACCGCGCTTCACAAAGCCTTCGGCATCGTTGGCCGCCTGGCGGGCCTTCTCTTCGGCCTCGGTCGCTTCGCGCTGGCGGTTCCACATCTGGGCGTAGAGGCCGTCGCGCAAGAGCAGCATCTGGTGCGTGCCACGCTCGGCGATGAGGCCGTCACGCAGGACGATGATCTCGTCGGCGTTGATGACGGTCGAGAGGCGATGGGCGATCACCAGCGTCGTGCGGTTGGCACTGACGACGTCGAGAGCAGTTTGGATGTCCTGCTCGGTCTTGGTGTCGAGGGCGGAGGTCGCCTCGTCGAGGATCAAGATCGGCGGGCCCTTGAGGATGGTGCGGGCGATGGCAACGCGCTGTTTTTCGCCGCCCGACAGTTTCAGCCCGCGCTCGCCAACCGGCGTGTCGTAGCCCTTGGGCAGCGACGAGATGAACGGGCCGACCTGCGCCATGTCGGCGGCGGCCTTCACTTCGTCCATGGAGGCTTCGGGGCGGCCATAGTTGATGTTGTAGGCGATGGTGTCGTTGAACAGCACGGTGTCCTGCGGGACCATGCCGATCTGCGCCCGGAGCGACGCCTGGGTAACGTCGCGAATGTCTTGTCCGTCGATAGTAATGCGGCCTTCGCTCACGTCGTAGAAGCGATAGAGCAGCCTCGAGATGGTCGACTTGCCGGCGCCGGTCGGGCCGACGATCGCGGTGGTCTTGCCGGCCGGGACCTCGAAGCTGATACCCTTGAGGATGACGCGGTCGGGGTCGTAGTAGAACTTCACATCCTCAAAGCGGATCACCGGCCCGGTGACGACCAGCGGCGGCGCGTCGGGTCTGTCGATGATTTCCGGGCTCTGGCCGAGGAGCTTGAACATCTCCTCGATGTCGGTGAGGCCCTGGCGGATTTCGCGATAGACGAAGCCGATGAAGTTGAGTGGCCGATAGATCTGCATCAGGAAGGTGTTGAGCAGCACGAAGTCGCCGATGGTCAGTGTCTTGGCCAGCACGCCCTGCACGGCCAGCACGCCGATGACGATGACACCCGAATAGAAGATCACCGCCTGGCCGAAATTCAGAAAGCCCAGCGAGGTCCAGATGCGAATGGCCGAGCGCTCGTACTTTTCCATCGAGCGGTCAAAACGCTCGACCTCCATGCGCTCGTTGGCGAAGTATTTGACCGTCTCGAAATTGAGCAGGCTGTCGATCGCTTTGGAATTGGCGTCGGTGTCGCTCTCGTTCATGTCGCGACGGATCGAGATGCGCCAGTTGCTCGCCTTGATGGTGAACCACAGGTAGAGCCAGATGGTGACGATCAGGACGCCCAGATAGGTGATCCCGAACATGGTGATGAAGATGATCGAGGTCACGACGAACTCGACCAGCGTCGGCGCGATGTTGAGCACCATGAAGCGCACGATCGTCTCGATGCCCTTGGTGCCGCGCTCGATCACCCGGCTCAGCCCGCCGGTGCGGCGCGCCAGATGGAAGCGCAGCGACAGGCGATGGAGGTGCTCGAAGGTCTGGAAGGCAAGCTTACGCACAGCGTGCTGGCCGACGCTCGCGAACATGATGTCGCGCAACTGCTGGAAACCGGCATCGATGATGTTGCCGAGCGCGTAAGCGACGACCAGCACCACCGGCACGGCGATGCCCATGACCAAGGCTTCGTTGCCCTTTGCCGCGGCGCCGAGGCCATCGATGATGCCCTTGTAGGCGAACGGCACCAGAGTGGTTGCGACCTTGCTGACGACGAGGGCCGCAATGGCAAGCACGACCCGCAACTTGAGGTCGGGGCGCCCGGCGGGCCACATATAGACCCAGAGGCTCCTGGCAGTGGAGAGCAGCGAGCCCTCCGCGGAGAGGGTCGCGGGCTTGTCAGTCGGGTCTTTGGTGGCCATCAGGCTGGCTCAGCTTCCGCGTGTTGGGCGGGCGCCGGGGCCGAGATCTCGGCAACGAGACCGGAAAAGAGCCCGGAGAAGGCGCCGTTGAGCGCCTCGAGGCGCTCGGTGCTGACCGAATAGCAATTGCGGGTGCCGAGCGCCCGGCGTTCGACGAGGCCGGCATCGAGCAGCACCTTGATGTGCTGGCTGACGGTCGACTGCGCCAGCGGCAGGCACTCAGTGACGTCGGTGCAGCAACAATTATGCTGCGCCTTCTCCGCCAGAATGCGCAGAATAGACAGCCGCACCGGGTGGCCGAGCGCGCGCATCACATCAGCGAATTCGTCATCGTGCATTTGGTTCATCGCAAAGTACCGATAGAAGAAGAGTGCGTCGAGCGCAAGGTGGGTTCAATGGCTTCCCAGCACCACAAAAGACGAGCCTGAGCCCGAACCGGGCGGTGGCAGCACGACGACATTGGGAAAGCGCGGGTCGTTTCGGAACGCCGGCGGCTTGGCGCGTTTCACAATCGCCAGTTTCTTGGGAGGGACCGGCGGAGGACTGCTGTGAACGGGCGACGCCGGCGCGATGGTCGGCGCAGCGATCTGGATGGGCGGCCAGGGCATCGGAGGCGGCTCGACGATCGCCTCGAGGGGTGGCTGGGCGATGCTGCCGGTGATTGGCGGCGCCGAGTTCCACGAGAGCGGTCGTGGGGCTGAGGGCGGGGACTGGAGGACCGGCCGAGGCGCCGCGGGCGCGGTAACAGAGGTTGTCAGCAGAGCCGGAGGAATGCCGGCCAGCGGCGCGACGGCGCCGAAATTGGCCAGATCGATGGATGGCGCCTCGCCGGCCCAAGTCTCGGAGACGCGTGCATCCGGTATTGAGGACGCGGCGCTTGGCGGCGGAGCGGGTTCGGCACTCGACGCCGGGGCTTCCACGCTGCTGGCGCGGGGCGGCTCGTATTCGGTGGCGCGGGCATCGATCCAACCGGCTTGTTCGGTTGAACTCTCGACGAGGAGGGGCGCCGACAGGGCGACGGACGATGCTGAGGACAAGACTTGAGTCGCCTCCGAGGATGGCGCCTCGGACGGGCCCTCCCAGCGCGCGAACTTGTCATCGACGCAGGCCAGCAGGGAGCCGGGCTTGCGGCTGCACTCGAGGATCGTCGGGCCCGCCAGAATCCCGCCCACGACCAGCAGCGTCGCGCAGGCAACGGCAATGGTCAGCGATAAGGATGCGGCGCCGCGTGCCCCTGCCACTCGGTCCCCCGTGCGGGAAAGCTTAGGCAGCGCTTCCCCTGGATTTCATCAATTTATAGGTGATTGACTCATAAAGCGCCTCAAATGAGGCGTCGATGATGTTGGCGCTGACGCCGATGGTGGTCCAGCGCGCGCCGCTGCCATCGCGGCTTTCGACCAGCACACGGGTGACCGCGCCCGTGCCGCCGTCGAGGATACGCACCTTGAAGTCGACCAGCTCGAGATCGGCGATCTCGGCGGAGAATTTGCCGAGATCCTTGCGCAGGGCGAGATCGAGGGCGTTCACCGGGCCGTTGCCCTCGGCGACCGACATCAGCCGCTCGCCATCGACGACAACCTTCACCACCGCCTCGGTGACATTGACACTCTGGCCCTTGGCATTGTGCCGGCGCTCGACCGAGGCGCGATAGCTCTCGACCTCGAAGAATTCCGGCAAGGTGCCGAGCGCGGCGTGCGCCAGCATGACGAACGAGGCTTCGGCGCCGTCGTAGGAATAGCCCCTCGCCTCGCGCTCCTTGACCGTGCGCAAGAGGCGTTCGAGGCGCGGATCATCCTTGTCGAGCCTGATGCCGTTGCGGCGGAGGGCGGTCAGCAGGTTGGACTTGCCGGCCTGCTGGCTGACCATGACATTGCGTTCGTTGCCCACACTTTCGGGCGGCACATGCTCGTAGCTGCTGACATCCTTGGCGAGCGCCGAGGCGTGGATGCCCGCCTTGGTGGCGAAGGCCGAGGCGCCGACATAGGGCGCCTGCCGGTCGGAGGCGCGATTGAGCAGATCGTCGAAGGCGCGCGAAACGCGAGTGAGTTCGGCGAGCTGCGCCGGGGTGACGCCAATTTCGAACTGGTCGGCGAACACTGGCTTCAGCAAGAGCGTCGGGATGAGCGTGACGAGGTTGGCATTGCCGCAGCGCTCGCCGAGGCCGTTGAGCGTGCCCTGGATCTGCCGCACGCCGGCGCGGACGGCGGCGAGGGAGTTGGCGACGGCCTGGCCGGTGTCGTCGTGGGCGTGGATGCCGAGATGGGATTTGTCGACGGGGAGCGCGCCGATGATGGTCTCGATCTCGGCTGGCATGGTGCCGCCATTGGTATCGCACAGCACCACCCAGCGGGCGCCTGCGGCCAGCGCCGTCTCGACGAATTTCTGGGCGTAGGCCGGATTGCCCTTGAACCCGTCGAAGAAGTGCTCGCAGTCGACGAGGACTTCCTTGCCGGCCGCGACGCCCGCCTTCACGGTCTCGGCGAGGTTCCTGAGGTTTTCCTCGGGGGTGATGCCGAGCGCGATCTCAACCTGCTTGTCCCAGGCCTTGCCGACGAAACAGGCGGCGCCGGATTTGGCATTGAGGATCGCTTGCACGCCCGGATCGTTGCCGACCGAGCGACCGCTGCGCTTGGTCATGCCGAAGGCGGTGAAGATCGCCCGCCGGGTGCGCGGTTCGGCAAAGAACGCGTCGTCGACGACGTTGGCGCCCGGGTAGCCGCCCTCGATGTAGTCGACGCCGATCTCTTCGAGCAGCGCGGCAATGCGGATCTTGTCCTCGAGCGAGAACTCGACGCCGGCCGTCTGCGCGCCATCACGCAGGGTTGTGTCGAAGAGATAGAGGCGGTCTTTGGTGGACTGGTCCTGGCTCATTTCGGACCTGAGGTGCGCGGATGCCATTGTTCGGTGTCGTGGTCCGGATGCTGGTGGTTGCTGGCACGGATCTTGGCGAGGGCCTCGGCGCCGTCGTTCTGTTCCGTGGTGCCGACTTCCTCGACGGCATCGAGGTCCATCAGCGAGGGATGCTTGCCCTCAAGCCCCATCTGGTAAAGGATTTCGATGCGCTGCGGCTCATCGAAGGCGCCGATCGAGATCGAGACGTGCGGGCCGCCGAGCGAACGGTAGTAGAGCGATGTTCCGCAGGCGCTGCAGAAGCCGCGGGCTGCGGCATCGGAGCTGTCGAATTCGGCCGGCGTGCCGCGGGTCCAAGTAAGGTGCTCGTGGCGCACGCCGACCAGCGCGGCGAAGAGATTGCCGGTCGCCTTCTGGCACATGCGGCAATAGCAGAGGTGCGGATTGTCGCGGAGTTCGGTGGCGTGGAAGCGGATGGCGCCGCACTGGCAGCCGCCGGTATACCCATTGTCGTTCATTGTCCACCTCCAGGGGGCCAGGTGTCGGTGTCCTGGTCGGGATGCTGATAGGAATGCAGGATCGCGAGGATGTCGCGCTCCTCGTCGGTCGAGCCGAGCGGCTCCTCGCTCAGCTCGTCCGCATGGCCGATCACCGGGTGCCGGTTGTCGCGCGCCAGCTCGCCCGTCGGCATGATCGCGTTGGGGTGGTCGAACGCGCCGATGGTGAGGGCCGGATTGTGGTCGCCCCACTGGTAGCTGAGCGGCGTGCCGCAGAGGCTGCAGAAGCCGCGCTGCACCTTGGCGGACGAGCGGAACAGGGTCGGCCGGCCGCGGGTCCATTGCACGGGGGCATCGAACTCCGCGAACGGGGCGACGATGTTGCCGAGCGCCTTCTGGCACATCCGGCAATTGCAGATCGAGGCGTGCCGCACGGGCCCGTCGACGCGGAAGCGGACGGCGCCGCACTGGCAGCCGCCGGTATAGATTTCGCTCATGAGGCGCCTCCGGCGAAGCGATCGGTCGCCTCGATCAAATGGTGCAGGATGCCGGGCTGGCTGAAGGCGTGCCCTGCCCCCTCGACCATGTGGAATTCCGCTTCGGGCCAGGCGCGATGCAGATCCCAGGCGGTCTGGGCCGGGCACGCGGTGTCGTAGCGGCCCTGCACGATGACGGCGGGGATGTGGCGGATCTGATGCACGTCGCGGATCAGTTGGCCGTCGTCCATCCAGCCCGCGTGCACGAAGTAGTGGTTCTCGATGCGGGCGAAGGCGAGCGCGTAGTGAGGATCGTAAAAGCTGTTCGAGGTGGCAGGATCGGGCAGAAGGGTGATGGTTTCGCCCTCCCACTTCGCCCAGGCCGTGGCGCAGCGAATCTGGGCCTCGACGTCATCGCCGGCGAGACGCTTGCGATAGGCGACCATCAGGTCGCCGCGCTCGGCCTCGGGGATCGGCGCGACGAAGTGTTCCCACTTGTCGGGAAACAGCAGCGAGGCGCCGTGCTGGTAGTACCATTCGAGTTCCCAGCGGCGGAGCGCGAAGATGCCTCGTAGCACCAGTTCGGTGCAGCGGTCGGGGTGGGTCTCGGCATAGGCCAGCGCCAGCGAGGAGCCCCAGGAACCGCCGAACACCAGCCAGCGCTCGACGCCCATCATCTGCCGCAGCTTTTCAATGTCGGCGACGAGGTCCCAGGTGGTGTTGTGCTCGAGGCTGGCAAAGGGCAGCGAGCGGCCGCAGCCGCGCTGGTCGAACAGCAGCACGTCGTATTTGTGCGGATCGAAGGCGCGGCGCTGACTGGGCGACAGGCCACCGCCCGGCCCGCCATGCAGGAACACGGCGGGCTTCTTGCCGCGCGTGCCGACGCGCTCCCAGTAGATCTGGTGGCCGTCGCCAACGTCGAGCAGCCCCGTCTCGTAGGGCTCGATCTCGGGGTAGAAGGTGCGCAGTTCGGTCAATGCAGTTACTCGGTTCGGGGCGGCCAGGTTGCGGTGTCGTGGTCGGGATGCTGGTGGCTCGTCACAGGAGCGCCCTTGCGGCGCTCCACCAGCGGACGGATCGCTGCGTCGCGGGTCGGCAGCGCCACCAAGGTGTCGAAGAAGCTCAGGCGGTCGTGCGGGTTGACCTGCAGGGCCGGCGGCGCGAGTTCGGGCTGGTCGAGGGCGCCGATCGCCAGCTCGAGGCTCTCGTCTTGTTCACGCGTGTCATAGGCGAGCGGCGTGCCGCAACGCGCGCAAAAGCCACGCCGCGCCTGGTCGGAGCTGTCGAACCAGGTCGGCGCGCCACGAGTCCAGGTGACGCCTTTGCCGGTGACCAGCGGCCCGAACAAGCCGCCGAAGGCCTTCTGGCACATGCGGCAATGGCAGATCGCGGCCCGTCCCAGCGCGTCGGCGCGAAAGCGCACCGCACCGCACTGGCAGCCGCCGGTGATGGGCAGGCTCGGCTCAGCCGGGGGCATGACAGACGGCCTCGATGTTGTGGCCGTCCGCATCGAGCACGAAGGCGCCATAATAGTTCTGGTGATATTCCGGCCGGAGCCCCGGCGCGCCATTGTCCGTGCCGCCCGCCGCGAGGGCCGCGGCGTGGAAAGCATCGACCGCCGTTCGATTGGGCGCGGTGATGGCGAGATGGACGTGGCCGGGGTTGCCCTTCGACACCCAGAGGAACGGATGATCCTCGCCGAAGCCGGCGACATCTTCGAATTCCATCATCAGGGTCATGCCGAGCGGCTGCAGCGCCGCGGTGTAGAATGCTTTGGCCTTGGCGTAATCGGTGACGTTGAGGCCGATGTGGTCAACGGATGCGGTCATCGCTTGATCTCCCATTTGGTGACGCGTTCGCCGGCTTCGTTCTTGGAATCCATCAACTGGATGCCGTCGGCGAGGAGGGCCGCACGGATTTCGTCCGCGCGTTTGAAGTCCTTGGCGTGGAAGGCGGCGAGCCGTTCGCTGACTAGGGATTCGATACGCGAGGTGTCGGCAGCGCTTGTCGTCTCCACCAGTGCGGTCGCCGGGAACCCGAAGAATTTGAGCGTTGCCGCCAGGCATTCGGCTGCCGTGTCGGTGCCGCGGCTTGCCTTGCGGGCGATGACGTCCAAGGCGACAGCGGCGCGGTGGAAATTGAGGTCGTCGCTGAGGGCTTCGAGCACCGAGGCGTCGGGCGTGCCGGTGCCCTTGGCGGCCGCGGCGGCGCGCTGCCAGCCGCGGAGCTTGTCCTCGGCCTCTTCGAGGCGCTTGACCGTGAAATCGATCGGCTCGCGGTAGTGGGTCATCAGCATGGCGAGGCGCAGCACTTCGCCCGGCCATTTGTGGCCGCCGAATTTCTCGGTCTTGAGTAGCTCGTGGACCGTGATGAAGTTGCCGAGCGACTTGCTCATCTTCTGGCCCTCGACCTGAAGGAAGCCATTGTGGAGCCAGTAGCGGGCCATGGTCGGCGTACCGTGGGCGCAGCGCGACTGGGCGATCTCGTTTTCGTGGTGCGGGAAGATGAGGTCTAGGCCGCCGGCGTGGATGTCGAAGACCTGGCCGAGATAACGCTCGCTCATAGCCGAGCACTCGATGTGCCAGCCGGGGCGGCCGCGGCCCCAGGGCGAGTCCCAGCCGGGTTCGGTCGCATTCGACTGCTTCCACAGCACGAAGTCGGCGGGATTGCGCTTGTGGGCGTCGACGGCGATGCGGGCGCCAGCGAGGTTCTCGGTGAGGTCACGGCCCGAGAGGGCGCCGTAGTCGGGCATCGAGCCGACATTGAACAGAACCTCGCCGGCGGCGGCATAGGCATGGCCGCGCCGCTCGAGGTCGCCGATCAGCTTTTGCATCTGCGCAATGTTGTCGGTGGCCCGTGGCTGCACCGTCGGCTCGAGGCAGCCGAGCGCGGCGGTGTCCTTGAAATATTGCTGCGCGGTGGTCTCGGTGACCTTGCGGATCGCCTCGTTGAGCGGCAGATCGGGAAAGTCGCGCACGGCGCGGGCGTTGATCTTGTCGTCGACGTCGGTGATGTTGCGCACATAGGTGACGTGGGTCTCGCCGTAGACGTGGCGGAGCAGCCGGAACAGCACGTCGAAGACGATCGCCGGGCGGGCGTTGCCGATATGGGCGAAGTCGTAGACCGTCGGACCGCACACATACATGCGGACGTTCGCGGCATCGAGGGGGACGAAATCCTCCTTGGTGCGCGTCAGCGTGTTGGTCAGTCTGATGGTCGTGTCGCCCGATGCCATAGGTAAGTCCGTGCCTCAACGGTTGTGACGCGCTGGCAGCGGGCTCTTCTGGATCAAGACTTAGGAGATGAAGAAAACCGCGCGGCCAACAGGTGTTAGCAGCAAATAATCGAGCAGATAATGCAGATTGCGCTGGCGGTTTTCATGGCGCGCAATCTGACGATGAACGCGCGCAAAAGCAAGAGGGGGGGCAGGCGACGGTGAATCGATCGCTTGGCCGAGTCGGTTTCTACCGGGACGCTTGCCTAGAACACCCGCGCATAGGTCAGGTGGCAGCTCGAGCAGGGCTGCTTCAGCGCCTCGATGGCGGCCAGATAGGCCTTGCGGTCGCCGGCCCTGGCGGCGGCGAGCATGGCGGAAGCATTGGCCTTCTCAGCCGACAGCCGGCCGGTAAAATCGGCCCAGTTCTCCCAAATCGCCGCAGTCGCCCGGCTGTCGGGCGTGATCGAGCCCTTGCGGAAAAGACTCGGGAAGCTGGAGAAGTTCTTTAGGATGGTGGTGGCGGCGCTGACGGCGGCCGCGCCGGTCAGTTCCTTGGCCCCCTTCAAAATCTTGCCGTTCTCTTTCATCGCCGCAACGCGCGCCTGAACCAGTTGCGCGTCGCTCGGCCCAGCCGCCGGGGCGGTGCCGGCCAAAGCCGCCACCGCCAGAATCGCCGCCAAAGTCACGGTGGCTAGAAACCTGGTCAAACCCTGCATCGTCCCCTCCCCGACCCTGGTGCGTCCGATCCTTCGCGTCAGTCTTTTTTGCGGTAGGTCTGGTGGCACTCGCCGCAGCTCGCGCCGATCGCCTTGGCAGCGGTCAGATAGGCAGCCTGGTCGCCGCTCTTGGCTGCCGCCAGCATGTCGGCCGCCAATCCCTGATCCTTGACAAAGATGCCGCTGAATTTGTCGAACTCGGTCCAGATCACCGGCAGGGCGTCGGACTTGTCGGTCAGCGAGCCTTCCTTGAACAGCGCCGGGAAATTGGTGAAGTTCTTGAGCAGCAGCGTCGCCGACGCTTCAGCCTCGGCGCCGGTCTGGCCGAAGGCGGCCTTGAGCGCCCCGCCATCTTCCTTCATCGCGGCCTGACGAGCGGCGACCATCTGGTCGGGCGTCATGCTGGCGATGGCCGGATCAACGGCAGGCGCCTGGGCGAGGGCTGCGACGCTTCCGAGCGCTACGAGCATGGCAAAACTGATGGCGGCAAGTCTGGATATGGGCATCGGGTGCACCTCCGGTGTCGTTGAAGCGAAACGGTCGCAGGAACCAGAACACCGGGCAAGCAGATTTAGTCCGCAGGTGGTACGAATGTCGTTCACGTTGCGGTGACGCCGAAAAGCTAAGGTCAGCCGTCCGATTTTGGGCTAATTGATGGACTACGCGTCCGGTCAGGCCGCTCGGCTGTCTCACGGTTATCTGGATCTCATGGCGCACGCGTCGACCTTCCTGTTGCGTCTTGCCCTCCTGATTTGCGCGATTGCGCTGGTCGGGCTGGATACATCCGACGCCTTTGCCCAATCGCAGAATTGCCAGGCGCTGGCGAACAGCTTGAGGCGAATCGAAAACAGCGGCGGCTTCAATCAGCTCGACACGATCAACAACCGGGCGCGCGACGCTCAAGACGCCGTGCAGCAGGCCGAGAGCCAGTATGTCCGCGACGGCTGCAACGCGGCCGCCAAGCGCGGCGAAACGCTGAACGCGCAATGCCGTGCCGAAGCCAAGCGGGTGCTCAAGGCGCGCGCCGACCTCAAGGCGATCTCCAGCCAGGCCGATACCGGCAACGCCGTCGCGCAGCAGCGCGAGGCGGTGCTGCAGGAGATGGCGCGCTTCAACTGCAATTCGCGCTCGAGCG
>JANXSI010000582.1 GCA_025352765.1 Devosia sp.
GAGTCAAAGCCGACGACGCGCATGCCGCGCTTCTTCAGAAGCTCCAGCGTATCGCCGAGGTTCTTGACCTCGATCAGCGGCACCAGGTCCAGCGCACCTGAGGCGGCCTTGGCCATCACGCCGGTTTCGCGCGGCGCATAGCGTTGCGTCGTCACCAGCGCGTCGGCACCAAAGGCGCAGGCGGTACGCAGGATCGCCCCCACATTGTGCGGGTCGGTCACCTGGTCGAGCACGACGATCAGCTTGAGCGTCGGAATGTCGTCGAGTCCGAACCGGCTGACCGGCTCGACTTCGAGCGCGACGCCCTGGTGCACAGCTTCGCCGCCGAGCAACTTGTCGAGTTCCTTGGGCGTCACTTCGCGGACATGGAGCTTGCCCGTCGGGCCGCCTTCCTTGAGCCGCGCCAGCGCATTGGGCGTCGCCAGCAGCGTTCGCTTTTCCCGGCGCGGATTGTCCAGCGCCGCACGCACCGTGTGGATGCCGTACAGGTAGACTGGCCCGTTATCGGGATCGTATTTCGGTTTTGGCGGGAATTTGTTGACGCTCATCCGCTTCGCGTAGGCGCTTTGCGCCCGCGCGGCAAGTCACTGCGGCGATTGTACCGTCGGCAACTCCACCGCAACGCAGAGCCCCCCGAGTGTCGAGCGCCGAAACGCCAGTCGCCCGCTGTTGATGGCGACGATCTCGCGCACGATCGAAATCCCGATCCCCGAGCCTGACCGGGCCTCGTCGAGACGCACGCCCCGCACCCCGAGTTGTTCGATCTGCGCGTCGGTAAGTCCCGGCCCGTCGTCCTCGACCAGCAGCCGGGTGACCCCACCGTCGCGTTTGGCGGTGACCCTCACCCCCGAGGTCGCCCATTTGGTGGCGTTTTCGGCCAGCGCCCCGAGCAATTCGGCGGCGTCCTGCGGATCGAGCCCGACCAGCAGCCCCGGCTCGACCTCCGCTGCAAGATCGAGTTCGGCCCCGCGGCTGGTCTTGCGCAGGGTCCTCAGGATCTTGTCGACCGTCTCGCCGAGGTCGGTGCCCCGCGATTGTTGTGGCGAGCGCCGGCGCAGGCGGCTGAGACCCAATTGGTGGTCGATCGTTTCGGCCATGTCGGCGGTGATCATTTCGATGTTCGCCGCGCCCGCCGGGTTGCCCGCGAGACGAATCTCGTGCGCCTCGACATTGAGCACCTGCAGCTGCGCCTTGAGCCCGTGGGCGAGGTCCGCCGCCCGCTCGCGCGCGAACTGGATCGCCTGCTCCTGGGCCCGCGTCAGGTCGTTGACCTCGTTGACCAGCGGCAGCACTTCGGCGGGGTAGGGGCCGACGAGCTCGCTGGCTTCGCCGGTGCGGATAGAGTTGACGCCCCGCCGGACCGCCTTCAGCGGCGCAAGCCCCACGGTCACCTGCACCCAGGCGCCCGCCACGAGGATGATCGCCAGCAGCCCCAGGGCCTTGAACAGATCGAAGCGGTAGGCGGCATTGGCCGCAGCGCTCGCGGTGTTGTCCTCGGCGACGATGAGGTCGAGCGGCCGCACAGTGCCGCCAGCGCGTTCGAACGACAGGCGCCGTCCGACGCCGACCGCCGGCGCCCCCTCCGGGTCAGTGATCTGCACCTCGGCCGGCCGCTCGGGCGGCAGATGCAGCGCGTCGACGTCAAAGCTTGCGGTCCACATCGAGCGCGAGCGGATCTCCTCACCCGTCGCGGGGTCGCGCACCTGCCAGTAGAGTCCCCCATAGGGCACCGCAAAGCGCGGGTCCGACATCGGCTGGGCGAGGACGAGTTCGGGGGCGTCGGCGTCGACCAGCGCCGCGAGCCGGTTGAGGTCCTCAGTGAGCGATCGCACGGCGGCCCGCTCGATATGGCTCGCGAACAGGGCGCTCAGCACCAGACCCGCTGCCGTCAGGCTCACGGCAATCGCCAGCGCCGAAATCAGGATCATGCGAAGCCGCAGCGAGTGCGGTGTCACTCCGGCGTCTCCGCGATGATGTAGCCGAAGCCGCGCCGGGTTTCGATCACCGCGGTGCCCAGTTTCTTGCGCACCCGGCCGACCAGCACCTCGATCGCATTGGAGTCGCGCTCGAAGTCCTGGAGGTACAAATGCTGCGTCAGCTCAACCTGGTCGACGACCCGGTTGCGGTGATGCATGAGATAGGCGACGAGCCGGTATTCCTGCGGGCTCAGCGCGATCGGCTGGCCCAGCCGCGATACCCGCATCTGCCGTGTATCGAGCGCGATTTCGCCGACTTCGATGACCGGCCCGGCGTGGCCGGTCGACCGGCGGATCAGCGCGCGCAGCCGTGCCACCAGTTCCTCCACCCGGAACGGCTTGGTCAGGTAGTCGTCGGCGCCCGCATCGATCCCCTCGACCCGCTCGTCCCAGTTGCCGCGGCCGGTGAGGATCAGTACCGGCGCCGTGCGACCGGCCCGCCGCCAGCGCTTGAGCACAGTGAGGCCGTCGAGCGTGGGCAGGCCGAGGTCCAGCACCACCGCGTCGTACTCCTCGGTGTCGCCGCGAAACCAGGCTTCCTCGCCATCGCTCTGTCGGTCGACGGCATAACCGGCCAGCGTCAGCGCCGCCTCGACATTGCTGCCGATGCGCGCATCGTCCTCAGCCAGCAGAATCCGCATTACTGCACCAGCGCTCCGGTGCGGGCATCGAAATAGCTTTTGCGCACAGTCCCGGTCCCGTCGATGTATTTGAACACATAGAGCAGCGTCTGATTGCTCCGCGACAGCCGCACGTCGAGTACCGTAGCGTGCCCTCGCTGCTGGAACAGCGCAAGCATCTCGCCGAGCGGAAGCGCTTCACCGACATCGCCGCTCTTGTCGCGGCCGTTCGATCCCTTTGAGTCCCCCGAGCCACCGGACTTGCCGGAACCGCCGCCGTCGCCTCCGCCTCCGCTGCCGCCGCTCCCGCCGGAACCACCGTCATCGTGGCCGCCATCGCCGCCGCCGTCGCCGCCGTCGCCACCACCGCCGTCGCCACCGCCATCGCCACCGCTGTCGCCGTCATCCTTGCCGCCATTGTCGTCGCCCCCGTCGGCAAAGGCCGGCAGAGTGGTCAGGCTGGCGAAAAGCAGCAGGGCCGACAGGCCCGAAAGAACAATACGGCGGTTCATTGCAACGGTTTAGCAAACTTTGGCTGACGGCGCGCTGACAACGTCGCGGCCCGATCCGTCAGCGCCGCGAGTTTAGGGTGAGTCCATCGGCAACAGCAGCCCCGATGGAGAATGACAATGAATCGCAGAACCCTCGCCCTGATTTCGGCCCTTGCGCTGGTCGCGGCCTCGCCCAGCCTGGCCATGGCCAAGTCGATCAAGAACCTCGTGTCGTCCGATAGCCTTGCGACGCTGTGTAGCTCGGTCGGCGTCAACAACGAGGTCACTGCCGAAGTGA
>JANXSI010000609.1 GCA_025352765.1 Devosia sp.
AGCGCGAAACCGAACTTGGTGCGCCAGACCAGCCAGTAGACGAAAACCAGCGCGATCGCCGCGAGGAATACGGTGATGTTGACCGGCGAGTGGGTGAACAGCGGGAAGAATTCCTTAAGCAGCGGCACCTTGCTCACGGCCTGGATCGGCGCGCTCTCGTCGTTGTCGACACCCGCCGGCTTCAGCACGCGGCTGATCAGATAGCCCATCATCGAGACGGCGATGAAGTTGAACAGGATGGTGGTGATGACGATGTGGCTGCCACGTTTGGCCTGGAGGTAGCCGGGAATGAATCCCCAGATTGCCCCGAAGACGGCGCCCGCAACGATCATTGCCGGCACGGTCAGCATCCAGGGCATGCCATTGAGCGCCAGCGCGGCGAGGATCACGCCGAGACCGGCCACATAGGCCTGCCCCTCGGGGCCGATGTTGAACAGCCCGGCGTGATAGGCGAGCGACACGGCAAGGCCCGCGAAGACGAAATCGGTGGTGTAGTAAAGGGTGTAACCAAAGCCCGAGCCATAGCCGAAGGCGCCGTACATCATGATGCCGACGGCCTGCAACGGGTTCTGCCCGACGGCCAGCACGATCAGCCCGCCGATCAAGAAGGCGAGCACGACGTTGAGCAGCGGCAACAGGGCAATGTCGACCCAGCGGGGAAGCGCTTGCATCAGTTGGTGTCCCCGCCGGTATTGTTCTGCGGGCTCATCTCGACCAACGTCTGCTGCACGAGGGTCTCGTGCGCGGGGGGCACGCCGGGCCCCGCAGAGGCCGGCTGCGAGCCTTTGTGCGCCCCGGTCATCATGAGGCCCAGTTCCGTCTCGTCGGCCGTTGCCGGGTCGGCTTCGCCGACAATCTGGCCATCGAACAGGACGAGGATGCGGTCCGAAAGCGAGCGGATTTCGTCGAGTTCGACCGAGACCAAAAGGATCGCCTTGCCCGCATCGCGCATCTTGATGATCTGGTTGTGGATGAACTCGATAGCGCCGATGTCGACGCCGCGCGTGGGCTGGCCGACGATCAGCACGTCCGGGTTGCGCTCCATCTCGCGCGCCAGAACGATCTTCTGCTGGTTGCCGCCCGAGAAATTTGCGGTCTTGAGATCGATCGAGGGCGGCCGGATATCGAACTTTTCGATGTGCTCCTTGGCTTCCTTCTTGGCCGCGGCGATGTCGAGGCCAAGCCCCTTGCCGTAGCCGTTCTGGTAGCCAAGAATCGAGTTTTCCCATTCAGCAAAGGCCGAAACGAGGCCCATGCGCAGCCGGTCCTCCGGCACGTGGGCGAGGCCCGCGGCGCGGGCCCGGGCGGCGCCATCATCGCCCTCGAGCGAGAGCGGCGTGCCGTTGAGCCGGATCGTGCCGGACTGCTGGTCGCGCATGCCGGAGATGGACTCGAGCAGTTCCGACTGGCCGTTGCCGGCAACGCCCGCGATGCCGACGATCTCGCCGGCGCGGACGGAGAAGCTCACATGCTTGACGCGCGGCACCTTGAAGTCGTCCGTCACGACGAGGTCGTCAACCTCGAGCATCACCTTGCCTGGATGCGCGGGACCCTTTTCGACGCGCAGCAGCACGCGGCGGCCGACCATCAGTTCAGCCAACTCGCCCGGCGAGGTGTCCCTGGTGGTGAGGGTCTTCACCATCGCGCCCTGGCGCATCACCGACACCTCGTCGGTAATCGCCATGATCTCGCGCAACTTGTGGGTGATGAGGATGACGGTCTTGCCCTCTTCGCGCAGCTTGCGCAGCACGCGGAACAGATGGTCCGCCTCGGCCGGGGTCAGAACGCCGGTGGGCTCGTCGAGGATCAGGATATCGGCGCCCCGATAGAGGGCCTTAAGGATCTCGACGCGCTGCTGCTGGCCAACCGAGAGATCCTCAACGATGCCATCGGGATCGACCTCGAGGCCGTAGTCGCGGGCGAGGCCCTCGAGCTGGGTGCGGGCGTGCGCGAGGGTCTTGCCGAGCAGCGCCGAATCCTCGGCGCCCAGAACGACGTTCTCGAGCACTGTGAAATTGTCGACCAGCATGAAGTGCTGGTGCACCATGCCGATGCCCAGCTTCAGCGCATGGCGGGAATCTGCGATCTTCTGGGCGGTGCCGTTGACGCGAATCTCGCCGCTGTCGGCCGAGTAGAAGCCATAAAGGATCGACATCAGCGTCGACTTGCCGGCGCCGTTCTCGCCGACGATGCCGTGCACCGTGCCGCGCTTGATCTGGAGGTGGATGTCCTTGTTGGCGTGAACCGGACCAAAGTGCTTGTTGATGCCAATCAGTTCGATTGCCAATGGCGACGCAGCGGCCCCGGAGGGCCGCTGCGCAGGGTTCGTCTCTAGCGGACTGGCCATGTCTGGTCTAGGACCGGTTGGCGATCAGACCGGGCACGCCTTGTCTTCGCGGAAGTCGTGGACCTTGACGGC
>JANXSI010000610.1 GCA_025352765.1 Devosia sp.
CAGGCTCTCATGGCCGCCACCCGCAGCCCGCGATGGCCGGTGTTTTGGCATGGTCTTTCGCGCCCCCTCCAACCCCGCACCGGTTTGCGCCCGCGGAGGTCGCAACGCCGGCCGGGGTGGCGTAGTGTGGTCGAACCGGGAGACGGTGGGCGTGATCGCGTCGCGACGCCCGTCAGCGGGAAGGCCGGCACGCCCGGCGATCCACGCCCCCATATCTCGCGACCAGCAAGGTAGGACTATGCCCAAAACCATCATCGTCGTCGGGTTCGGACCCGGCATCTCGACCGGCGTCGCCGAGAAATTCGGCGCCGAGGGGTTCAATGTCGCCCTCGTTGGCCGCAGCCAGGACCGACTCGATGCCGGCGTGGCGGCGCTCAAGGCCAAGGGTGTGACCGCGGGCGCATTCGTCGCCGACGCGGCGGATCCGGACGCGATCCGGGCGATGGTGAAGGCGGTTCGCCAAAAGTTCGGGGCGATCACCGCGGTGCACTGGAACGCTATCGGCGGCACCGCGGCGGGCGACCTGCTGGCGGCCGACGCCACGGCGCTTGGTAGCATCCTCAACGTCGCCGTGGTGGGCCTGCTGGCGGCGCTGCAGGAAGCGCTTCCCGATCTGAAGGCGGACGGGCAGGGGGCAGTGCTGGTGACCAACGGCGCCTTCGGGGAGCTCAATCCGCAGGTCGACCAGTATGCCGTGGGCAGCAAAAATGCCGGCATCGCGCTGGCCAATGCCGCCAAGCACAAGCTCGTCGGCCTCCTCGCGCAGCAGCTCAAGCCCGAAAATGTCTATGTCGGCGAGGTGATGATCGCCGGGACCATCAAGGGGACGGGCTGGGCCGGCGAAAATTCCATCGAGCCGGCAGTGGTCGGCGCAAAGTTCTGGGAGCTGTTTGCGGCCCGGAGCGAGGTTTACGCCCGTCTGTCCTGACGGGGTGGGACGGCGAGGACGGGGCTCACGGAGGACCTCATGGTGAGCATGTCTAACCACGAGGTCCGGGTGCCGAGAGGCCTGAGCTCCCGACCTCGTCCTTCGACCAGCTCAGAATGAGGTCTCACGAAGGTCGCCCCCGCGAAAGCCGGGCGTTCGTTACGGGTTGGCCTCAGGTTCAGCAAACAGAGGTTCCCGCTTTCGCGGGAATGACCCGGTGGTGAGGTGAGGCGCGGGCATCGCCAGGCGGCGTCAGTTCGTGCCGTACGGCTTGATCGCCCTGGCGGCGGCCGCATTGCCGGCGGCGGCGCGCTCGCGGACGAGGCGGAGGATGGCGTTGAACTGGGCGGTGTCGCCGGAAGCTTTCAGCAGCGTCAGCGATTTGGCATAGTCGATCTTGATGCAGCTCTGGCCCATCAACTTGCCCTGAAAATAGAGGCCGGGGCAGATCAAGGCGCTGTGCGACGAGATCATCGCCGCTCAAGGCAAGAGCAAGGTAAGGGAATTGCTGACCGATTTGACCGGCCAGTCAGCGGATGCCGCAGCTTTGGAAGACCGCTGTGAGGCGGAACTTCGTCGCCTCAACCTCAAGCCGGAGGGCTTGAGGCGTCATTTCATGACTCTATTCGATGGCGCAAAACAATACTGACCGAAGAGCTGGTCCTTTTCTGATGGCGAGCCGACGCTGGGGGGATATAAGTGTGGCCCCTCAGCTACACCCCGTCGTCGTCCCACAATTATAAGATGACCTGCGGTAAAAGCTAAGTAAGTCCAGTGGGTTGCTAGTCGGCATATATGCCGCGCGATATGCCGACGTGGCTATGAATGCGTAGCGCATTTTGGGGGAGGGCAGATACGGGCCGCCCCAAGCGGGATTTTGAGCGCTGCGAACGGACTAGTAGCCTGACTGGAATTTCAGGTAACAGATAAAGCCGGCGATCTTCGGCGCTGTCCTCTTGATCTTCAACTCGATACCACGACGGCGGAGGCGCCCCGACTTCTTATTGTGCGCGTCCATTTTTCTTGCCGACCCTTGGCGACCCTGGTCAGCACTTGACGCGGGCGGTCCTGGTATTGGCCGCGAGTTGGGAGCACGGGATCTGTCGAGCGGCAAGAACTTGACCAAGAGCTTGGGTCGACAGAGAACATGACCTGGTTCCCCGGAGAGGCTCGCTGTTACTGGGCACATCAACTCGGAGGACGACCTCGCGGCCGTCGCGTGGATGGCGCAGCACCGGAAGGTCACGCTGAACCCGATGGGCAAGGCACCGGTCACCACCGCCAAGCGCGAGATGGTGGTGCAGGGTCTGTCGGACGAAGAGGCCTACCTCCTGGAGCTGTTCAATGAGGGCGAGGAGCCCTTCGACTTCGACCCTCGTGCGCTTCAACGACATTATCGACGCCGTGCAGGGGCGCTTCCCCGGTCACCACAAGGACCTGATGGGGCGCATCACCTCCCTGCTCAAGGGACGCTTCGGGGCTGTGCGCCACACGCGGGACACGACACCCAACGGCCGTCCCAAGTGGCGGCTCTGGTCAGTGCGCAATCACGACGAGTGGGCCAAGGCCGGCCCCACTGCCCGCGTGGACGCCTACTCCAAGCACCGCTACCGCATGCACCCCTTCACGGCGGATGACGCCCAGACGGCCACAACGACCGGAGATTAGGTAGTCTGAGACCGGGGTGTTCGGAGAGGGGTGGTCCGACGTTCAGTGTTGATGGTGCCGGGGCTTCCACCCACTCGGACCACTTAGTAGTAGAGTAGTAGAAGGTTCAGAGGCCAATCGCTGGGACGTGGTCGACGGGCTGTGGGCAAGGATGGCGGGAACATGAAGCTTAGGGTTGAGAGCGCTCGCATTGATGACGTCCTAGAGGACGTCGTGCGAGTCAACGAGAAGCACCGTGTCGATGGCAATGGACAGCGTATCGAGACTGGGACCATCTACTCAGTGAAAGTTGGTGGGCAGAAGGTCTACGCTGTCGCCCGCGGAACCGCCGAGGAGGGCGTCATTTCTATGGATGAGGCCATCCGAGACAGGCTGAGGGTGAGCCTCGGAGACACCATCGATCCTCTTTTCGCGCC
>JANXSI010000676.1 GCA_025352765.1 Devosia sp.
TCAGGAAGCAGCCCTGAAGTTCAAGGAAACGTGCGGCATCCATGCCGAGGCCTATAGTTCGGCGGAAGTGCTGCATGGCCCGGCCCGCATCGTCGAGGCTGGATTTCCGGTCCTCGCGCTCGCTTCACGGGACGCCAGCGAGGCCGGCGTCGCCGAGATCTCCGACCGTCTGTCGCGGCAGGGGGCGACGGTCTTTGCCACCAGCGAGCGGGTCGCTGCAGCATCGAGGTTGTCGTTCGCGCCGACGGGCCATCCCATCACGGACGCCCTGTCGCTGATCGTGTCGTTCTACGCCTTCGTCGAGATGTTCTCGCGCCATCGCGGATTCGATCCCGACCGTCCCCCGCATCTCAAGAAGGTCACCGAAACCGTATGACCCGTATCGCCTACACCGGTGCCCGCATCTTTGACGGGGAGGCCTTCTGGGAACGCTCGGCGCTGGTCGTCGACGGCGACCGCATCGAGGGCATCATCGCGGCCGACTCGCCGACGACCGCCGAGCGCGTCCCGCTGGGGGGCGGCATTCTTGCCCCGGGCTTCGTGGACCTGCAGGTCAATGGCGGCGGCGGTGCGCAGTTCAACCTCGCGCCAACCGTCGAAACCATTGCGACGATCTGCTCGACCTTCGCCCGTTTCGGCACTACCGCTTGCCTTCCAACCCTGATTACCGACACCCGCGAAACCGCCGCGACAGCGATCGCGGCGGGTATTGCCGCCGCGCAGCAGGGCGTGCCCGGGTTCCTCGGGCTTCATCTCGAGGGCCCGCATCTGAGCGTGGCACGCAAGGGCGCGCATGACCCGGCGCTGATCCGGCCGATGGATGAGGCGGACCTCGTCGCCTTGATCAAGGCCCGGGCGAAGCTGCCCAACCTGGTGACCACCGTTGCCGCCGAAACGGTCACGCCCAACCAGATCACGCGCCTCCGCGAAGCGGGCGTCGTCGTCAGCATCGGCCACTCCAACGCCTCCTACGCCACAGTTCGAGGGGCCGCTGAGGCAGGGGCGAGCATGGTCACCCACCTGTTCAATGCGCAGAGCCAGCTTGGGAATCGCGATCCCGGTGTCGTCGGTGCTGCGCTCGATCTCGGTTCACTCTGGGCCGGCCTGATCGCCGACGGCATCCATGTCGATGCCGCCTCGATCGGTGTGGCTCTGAGGGCCAAGCGAGGGCCCGGCAGGATCTTCCTCGTCACCGATGCCATGGCGCCAACCGGCACTGACGAGGAGACCTTCGAACTGACCGGTCGGACCGTCTATCGCAAGGATGGTGCCCTGCGCCTTGCGGATGGCACCCTCGCGGGCGCAGATCTCACCATGGTCTATGCGGTCAATTACGCGCATAGCACGCTGGGGGTCGCACTCGAGGAAACCCTTCGGATGGCCGCCCGCTATCCCGCCCAGGCAATCGGCGACGGCGCACGCGGCGTCTTCGAGAACGGTGCACGGGCCGATCTCGTTCATCTTTCCGAAGATCTTGCAGTGCGGCGGACGATCATCGCGGGCCTCACTGTCTGGGCTGTTTGATTTCCTCGGCCTGCGCTGCCTGCTAGAGAAGGCGGTGACAGGGAGAATCGCGATGAAGTTCGGAGTGTTGGGCACTGGCGCCGTGGGACAGACCATTGCCGGCAAGCTCGTCGCCATGGGTCACGATGTGATGATGGGCGCCCGCGCCGCCGACAACGAAAAAGTGCTCGGCTTTGCGCGGCGGACCGGCGGCAAGGCCGGTACGTTCGCCGAGGCCGCCGCACATGGCGAGATGGTCTTCAACTGCACACGCGGCGATACATCGGTGGCGATGTTGACCACCATCAGCGGTGAGCTCGAGGGCAAGGTGCTCGTCGACATCGCCAACCCGCTCGACTTTTCGCAGGGGTTTCCGCCGCATTTGACGGTGTCGAACACCGACTCCCTTGCCGAACAGATCCAGCGGATCCTGCCGGGGACCTTCGTCGTCAAGTCGCTCAATACCGTGAATGCGGCGGTCATGATCGATCCCTCGCGCGTGCCCGGTCACCACACGGTGTTCGTCTCGGGGAACGATCAGCACGCCAAGGGCAAGGTCATGGATCTGCTGCGCAGTCTCGGCTGGCAGTCGATCATCGACCTCGGCGACATCACCAGCGCGCGTGCTGCCGAACAGTTGCTGCCGCTGTGGGTCCGCCTATTCGGCGTTCTGGGGACCGGGGATTTCAATATCGCCGTCATGAAGGCATAGCGGTCGACCCGAACGTTATTCCAGCGGGTAGCCGAAGAACTCGACCCATTTGCGCAGTGGTCTGGCTGCCTCCGACTGGAATACGAATCCATAATTGCGCCACTGCGTCTGCACGCCGATCGACAGACCCTGCCGGACCTTTTGATAGCTCGGCGTCTTCGCGGCGCGGTTCTCTGCCGCTTTGGAGAAGTCGCGCACCGCGTCGTCCCAGGGGAGCCCGAGGAAGTCCAGCACTCCACCCGTCACCCGATCGAAGTCGGTGACGAGGTCGTCGTAACGAACATAGATGACCTTGGGGTCGTCCATCGTGTGAACCTTGAACCATTCGGTCATGGCGAAGTCGTAAAGCCGGCTGGCGTCCTCGATGGTATGAAAATTCTCCATTGACGGGTTTGGGAGAAATCGCTGCTTGAAGCAGCTCAGCACCACATCATAGGGGTGGCGGATGGAAAAGATGTAACGCCACTCTGGAAAGAGCTTGGTGATGAAGGCCGTGTCCGCCGTCCGGATCGGCAGCTTGTCGATCAGCACTCGTGCTTGGGTTTTGCGTCGCAGCGAATTGATCTCGTCAAAATAGCCGGCGCGGGCCTTCAGGAACGTCTCCTCGGGCGATGTGGTGGATGAGTGACCGAACAGCACACCCTCTATCCGGTCTGTCGCCACGTTCAGGGCGGCCGTTTCCTCGAACGTCTCGATCGCCGGATGCGCGGCGAGCGCGTTCTCAAGCAGCGTTGTGCCTGAGCGTGGGAAGCCGAGCATCTGGATGACATCGGGCTGGCCGTCGGGAGGAAGCGTAGGGATAGCGAGCTTGCCCCGAATGTCGGCGGCCTTGTACGCAAAACTAGGGTCGATGCCCGGGGCCCGCTCGGCAACGTTGAGGGCGAGGTAGGCCTCGTACGCAGCACGATAGTTGCCAAGTCTTTCTTCGGCCTGAGCCCGCAGGGCTCGAACTGCGCCGAGATATGGCGCCAGCGCGGAGTTGGCGACGATTTTGCCGTCGTCAAGCGGCTTCAATCGAGACAGGCAGAGCTTGCCGTCTCCCCGCATCTGTGCGGCGGCAGCGAGAAAAATGTTGGTTGTCGGCAGGTGTAGGTTACGGGCCCGCAGAATCTCACCGACCTCCTCCATGAGGTCAGGCTGTGCCGAGCTCTCCAATACCGCGAAAAGCCGCATAATGGTGGTAGGATTGAGGGGCGCGATGATGACGGCTCGCAGTGCCCATTCCAGGGCGGGTCGCCAACCCCCAGCCAGTTCGGCACGTTCCGAGGCCGTAGTTAGATGCTTGAGATTAGCCGTCGCGAGGTAGAGCATGCCCGATACCTCCGCGACCCTAGCGCTATCCTGATGGAGCTCGGCAAGCATTGATTCCTGTTCGAGGTCCCCCGGGCCGTCGGCAGTCGTCTCGGCGGCGGTCTTGGCCAACGCATGCTCATGCACTTGCGTGAAATAGCCGAAAGCGCGCGCCCGGACTGCGGCGTGGCGGCAGGCGACGATCGCCTGAGCCGCCATTGGCCGCGGAACAAGCTTCTCGTCGAACAAGGCACACCATGCCCCAGCAACGATGATCGGATCCGGGTTGCCGATTAGTTCTCGATAGTACGCCGATCCCCCCTTGTGCACGACCGCAAGGGCGCCGAGCGGCTTGAGTTCGGGGGCTCGGATGACGAGCGGGGAGGGAGCCATGGGAAGTCCTTTGTCAACCGCGGCCGATATAGGGCATCGTAGTCGCCATGACAGTCATAAACTGCACGTTGGCCTCTAGCGGAAGCCCGGCCATGTAGAGCAGCGCGTCGACCACGTGCTTCACGCTAAAGGTCGGCTCGGCTCGTTTTGTGCCGTCCGCCTGCAATGAGCCGGCGGACATGCCCGCCGTCATGTCGGTCGCCGTATTGCCGATGTCGATCTGCCCGCAGGCGATATTGAAGGCGCGGCCATCGAGGGAAATCGCCTTGGTGAGGCCGGTGATGGCGTGCTTGGTCGCCGTGTATGACGCAGCGCCGGGGCGAGGAGCGTAAGCGGAAATCGAGCCATTGTTGACGATCCGCCCACCCTGCGGGGTCTGCTCGCGCATCGCCCGGAACGCCTCGCGTGCCGTGTAGAAGGCGCCATTCAGGTTCACATCGACCATGCTGCGCCAAACGTCGATGTCGATGTCGCCGAAATTGGTGGCGGGGGCAAAGGCACCGGCATTGTTGAACACCACGTCGATTGTTCCGAGGCTTGCCCGGGCCGCTGCGAAGAAGCGCGCGACCTCGCCGGGATCGCTGACATCGGCCTGCTGGGCGCAGACGATGCCGGCCTCCGCCGCTACCGCATCGAGTCGGTCGCGCCGCCGTCCGCAGATGGCTACCTTCCATCCGGCGCCGGCGAACCCGATTGCCGCCGCCCGGCCGATCCCCGAAGTGCCGCCAGTGATAACGATTGTCTTTGTTGATTCAGCCATCTTGCCCTCCATTCGTCTCGACTAGAGCCATTCTCGGCTCATGTCACGCAGGCGGAGCTGCCAAGCCCTTGCCGCAATTGAAGCCTGCACGCGATCGCCGGATTGTTAAGGCGCGTTCTTAACGCCTGATTTAGCCGGGTTAACGAGAGGTTTCGAAACCTGTGCTGAATCTGCAACAACACCATCGCAACCATGTCGGACTGTCCACAATTTGGCCTTTGTGCCGTTGCGTGGGGCCCGGGTGCGGGTAATGTGGTTTTGCGAATCCATGCATGGGATCGTTTGTCGGTCGCAACGCGACGGCAACACACACTAGACGGTGTGGTCGCGTTTCGGCAAACCGTCGGGGAGACCCGGCAAAACAAATGACTGACTTTGGAGGTCAATAATGAAAATCAGGAGCCTGCTGCTCGGTACCGCAGCGATCGCCGGTCTCACCACTGGTGGCTACGCAGCCGATCTGGGCGTCGTGACGTCGCTCGACGTTTGCGATGAACTGGGTCTTTCCGGTCTGACGATCTCGTCGGATGACAACTGCCTCGTCATCACCGGCAACGTGTCGTTCGAGTATAGCCTCGGTGACTACACCGACGTTGTTTACGCCGATTTCGCCAATGCCAACAATGGCAACAAGTATAACGTCATCGACGATACTGGTTCGCTTACGCACAGCTTCGAAAACACGAAGGCCTGGCTGAAGTTCGTTGGTACTGCCAATAGCGACTTCGGTCCTGCGACCGCGACGATCAAGCTGCTCAGCGAAAAGTCGTCTTACTCGGTCGGCATCGATGAAGCCTGGGTTGGCATCGGCGATACCACCCAGCTGATGGCTGGTAAGAAAGGGTCGATCTTCAACAAGGGCGACGACGTTCCGCTGAACTACCTCGGCCTCTTCAACTCCGAGTCGGTGAACACCGGCGTGCTGTGGAGCAAGGCTGTCAAGACTGCTGGTTTCAACGGCACCGGCGGTGAAGTGATCCAGGTCGTGTCGAACCTTGGCAACGGCCTGACCGTGAGCGGCGGTCTCGAAGGTCTCCATGGTGCCGGCGTCACCGGCGTTGGCGTTCTGTCCTATGCTGGCGACGGCATCACTGCCCACGTGTCGGCTGCTGTCGACAACAACTCCAACTGGATTACCCATGCCGGCTTCACCGGTACTTGGGATCCCGTCACGGTTGTTGGTGCGGTCGCATATGACAGCACCGGCTACTACGATGCTCTCGGCTCGGTTAAGGCAACCTTCGACATGTTCACCCTCGCCGCGTCCGGCGAAGCGGCGAGCGATGGTTGGGGCGTTGGCGGCTCGGTTGGTGCGAAAGTCACCGACGGCGTGACGCTGAACCTTGGCGGCCGTTACTGGGCCAACACCACTGCCACTCCCTGGGAAGTCTACCAGGTCGAAGCCGGTATCTCTGCCGCTGTCACCGAGACCATCACCCTCAGCGGTGCGGTCGGCGTGACGGACAGCACGGAGGCCTCTTCCGCTGGTCTTGCACTTTACGGCAAGGGCGGTGTTGCTTGGGCCCCCGGCGGCGGCTTCACTGCCAGCTCGGATGTCAAGGTCACCTCGCTCGGCGGCTACAAGTGGACGTTCAAGGCTGCGAAGTCGATCAAGTAAGATCAATCCGCTCTGCGGATTATCGGAAAGGCCCGGCTTTGCCGGGCCTTTTCTTTTTTGGTTCATGCGCCATTCAAGCCGCCCTCAATAACATCGCGCTGCTGTCAAAGAATCGCCGATAAACAATTGGATAGACCGATTTTCTTGGCGCACGCCTTCTGCTATCGCAGCTGCGCGTTCCGCGTGCGGCGGGCTCTGGGGGCGATATGGCAGGCACTGTGCTCAAGTGGGTGATTCCGGGTCTATTGACCGTCGTGACTGGGAC
>JANXSI010000272.1 GCA_025352765.1 Devosia sp.
CCAGAGCATGACGCTCGAGGCGCCGGCGAAGGCGCCGGGGATGTAGTAGAGGAAGCGGACGCTGGTCGAGAGCCACCGCGCGCCGATCGAATGAACGACGAGGGCGAGCAGCACCACGAGGATCACCAGCGCGATCAGCCAGACCAGAATGTAGAGGCCGACATGCTGCAGCGCCGGCAGAAACCGGAAGTCGCCGAACACCTTGAGGAAGTTGGCAAAGCCCACGAACGAGCCGCCCTTGGTGAAGGCGAGGTAGACCGCATAGACCGACGGCAGGATGCCGAAGACCAGGAGAAACAGGCCGTAGGGAAGCGAGAACAGCAGCCCGGTCCGGCTCTGGGCGCGCTCGACGCTCGCCTTGCTGCCCCGTGAGGGTCGCTGCCCGCCCCGCGAGGGGTGGACAGCGTGTTCGCCGAGTGCGCTCAAAACCGCAGACTCCGATGGTCGAGACGAGGTGTCAGGTCACTTGACCGTGTAGCCGACAACCTGGGCTTCGTTCTGCATTTCCTTCTGCCAGTCGGCCGAAAGGTCCGCCATCGTCTTGCCGGCCGCAAGGCCCGGGATGATGATCTTGGCCCACGCGGTTTCGGGGGAGAAGTTGGGGTAGCCCCAGCCGTTCCAGACGCTGCCCGCGGCCGCCGAGATGGCAGCGGGGAAATCGCCGACGTAGAAGCCGCTCGATGCCTGGGCAGCCAGCCACTTGTCGGCGGCAGCCTTGTAGGCGGGGAGCCCACCGGTACCGGCGGTCTTTTCATTGCTGACGACGAACTCGAGGAAGGTCTTGACCGCCTCGGGATTGGTGGTGTGGCTCGAGGCGTACCAGACGCCGCCGCCGACGTTGCCGGTCACCTTGTTGCCATTCGCCCAATAGAGCGGCGGAGCGGCAGACCAAGTGCCGGGCTTGGCATTGACGCCGCCGGGGTTCTGGAACAGCGCGCCCGAATACCAGGCGGGACCGGGGATAGCGACGAGATGGTCGGCCTTGGCGACGAACGCCGAACCGAACACGCTATCCTGCGTCAGCGTGCCATTGGCCAGCATGTGGTCGATTAGGGCCGTCACCTTGACGGCATTGGGATCGCTGGCGTTCGACGTGAAGGTGTCGCCATTGACCTGGAACACCGGCGCTTCCCCGCTCCAGTAGTAGATGTACGGGCCTTCAAAGCTGTCGCCGATCGAGCCGAGGAAATAGCCCGGATGATCCTTGGCCAGCTTGTCGCCGAGCGCCTGGTAGTCTTCCCAGGTCTTGGGAGCTTCGTAGCCGAACTGGTCGAGCAGTGCCTTGTTGTACCAGAACAGCACCGGTGCGAGATCGTTGCGGAGGCCATAGACGGTGCCGTCGATGGTCACCGGGTCGAGTGCGCCCGGGGTGAAGCCGTCGAGGAACGCCTGGTCGAGCATGCCCTTGTTGAGCGGAGCGGCGAACGCCTGGACGCCGTTGGTCTCCTTGGCCGCCCATGCGGCGTCGTTGTTCTGGGTTGAGAACACGACGTCGGGCCAGCCTTCACCGGCCTGGTCGGCAAGACCGATCTTGGTCTGGAACGTGCCCGAGGCACCCGACGAGCCATCGTCGGTGACGAGGTTGACCGGGACTTCCGGATGCGCCGCCTGGAAGGCTTCGACAGCGGGCTGACGGGTCGCATCGACCCAGATGGTGATCGGCGTCGCGTCGGCGGCAAGTACGGGGCTCGCGGCGAACAGTGCCGAAAGCGAGAGGGCAATATAACTGAGTTTCATAAGGGTCTCCTCCTCGAGATCTCTAAACAGGGTGACGCGTGGCGTCGGCTCAGCGCTTGACGCGCGGATTGTGCGGCGCGGGGCCGAGCGCCTCGCGCGACAACAGGGTCGGGCGCGACTGCTCGCGCCGCGTGGTTTCGTTCAGCACCAGGCCATGGCCGGGCCGGTCGGGCGCGTAGGCGTAGCCGTCGCGGATCTCGATCGGCTGGTCGACCAGATGGTCGAAATTCTGGAACGAGTATTCGAGCCACTCGACCTCGGGCAGCGCGCACGCCATGTGCACGCCGATTTCGAGGAAGGTGTTGCCGAGGCTGACCGGAATGCCGCGGTCGGCGGCGAGCCAGCCGATGCGCATGACGTCGGTCACCTGCCCGTGGACGTTGAGGATGTCGGTGCCGCCCGCTTCCATCAACAGCCGCTTGCCGTTGGCATCGAGGTATTCGCCCGAATTGATCAGCGTCCAGGGCGTCGCCTGGCGCAGCAGCCGCAGCCCCTCGAAATCGCTGCGCAGGATCGGGTCCTCGACCCACAGCAGGTCGAAGCCGGCGGCGCGGATCGCCTCGAGCTTGGTCAGCGCCTCCTTGGCGCCCCAGGCCTCGTTGGCGTCGATCATGACGCCGGCGCCGGGATGCACGGTCTTGGAGAGCAGTTCGAGCCTGTTCAAATCCCAGGCGAAGTCGGGGTGGCCGACCTTGATCTTG
>JANXSI010000706.1 GCA_025352765.1 Devosia sp.
TCGTCGACCTGCAAGCCGCCATCAACCGCTTCGTCACCGAGACCAATGCAAACCCAAAGCCCTTCACCTGGACCGCCGACCCAGACCGCATCATCGCCGCCGTCAGACGAGGGCACCAAGTGTTAGATTCCATCCACTAGAGCCCGCCTCTCGTACACTGTGGCGGATCCGGGGTGTCGTTAGGCGGCTGAAACGACGAATTCATTCGCTAAACGATGTCGCGTCTCAAGTGAGGACAGCAGGAACAACACTCGGCCGTCGCGGCGTCCTGGGATTTCTTGAGGCCCTCGATCGTATCGCTGAAGCCGAAAGCATCTCGCAACGGCGGTTCTATGAACTTGCTATTCACGAGTTTCGCGCCAGGCTCGATGACTACACCGCATTCGCTCGATCACACCTCATTTCTGGCGAGGTCGGAGTTCGAGGACGCGCCGACGTCAGCGTCATAATCCCGGTGTTTCAGCCGGAGCTCTCATGGTTCCGTGAGCTTCTGCGCGCCTTGTTGGCCCAAACGGTCAAGCCGGCAGAAATTATCTTCGTGCTGGATGGGCCTCAGCCGACGCTTCGCCGCTTAGTTGCGGATTTCAAGCTCACCGGCACCAGCATCAAGGTGATCGAATTCGACACCAACATGGGAGTAGCCGAGGCCTGCAATGCGGGGATCGCGACATCGACTTCAGTCTACATTATGGTGCTCGATCACGATGACGTTCCACTTCCGGCTCTGTTCGAATTCTTCTCCAGTGCGGCGCTTGCTGACCCGGATATCATCTACTTTGATGAAGCGCTGATCGATGAGGACGCCACGAGGGTGCTGAACGTATCTGCGCGTGGAGCTTTCGATCTGCCGCACTATCTTTCACACCCATACATTGTTCACCCGATTTTCTTTCGGCGCGCCCTAGTCCAGCAGGCTGGTGGATTCGACGTTACGCTGGCGATATCGCACGACGTCGATTTCTTCCTGCGATGCCTGCTCCAAGCCCGAACGATAACTCACGTTCCGCTAGTCGGTTACCTTTGGCGGCAAGTTCAAAAAAGTCTGGGAACCATTCGTCAAGCGGAGGTTTCCAATGCAACACAGCATGCAATCGAGCGGTTTTTGAATGCTCGCTTTGGCTGGTCCAAAGGTAGCGTTGAATTGGGATCGGGCTTTAACATGTATGACATAAAACCGCCTCCGCTCGAAAACGTCCGAGTAGCAATTGTTATTCCAACGAAGAATCGCGGTGCCTTGGTCGATAACTGTGTTCAGAGCATCGTCAGCCGTCGGGACTTTAACGCCAGTACCCACGAAATCTTTATCGTAGACCACGAAAGCGACGAGCCGTCATCACTGGCCATATTAGACCGCTGGTCTAGTAAGGTGGGCGTCACAGTGCTGAGGCACCACGGTCCATGGAATTTCTCAGAAATCAACAATTCCGCAGTGAAACAAATAGAGTCGCGCGGCACGTTCTCGCATTTTGTTTTCATGAACAACGACATCGAGCTGAGAACCAACGACTGGCTCGACGCATTGCTTGGGACGTTTCGCTTTGACGATGTGGGGATCGTCGGATGTTGTCTGCTTTACCCGGACACCTTGGTCCAGCACGCAGGCGTCGTCGTTGGGCTTTGTGGTGCAGCTGAGCACGCTTTCAAGTTCTCATCGGGGTTCCTCGAAGATGGACGCCGAGCTCCAGGCTACTTGGGATCACTTGTGGCCACTCGTCACTACGGCGCTGTCACGGCCGCTTTGATGGTTGTGGCAACGGAGGCCTTCGACGCCATTGGAGGGTTTGATGAGGCGCTTGCGGTGGGCTTCAACGATACTGACCTTTGTATTAGAGCGAGCGAAGCTGGATGGCGGACCTGCTACGTTGGGAGGGTCGAAGCGACCCACTTCGAGTCCGCGAGCCGCGGCAAGTCCGCCGGCGATCCGCACCCGGCTGATACCGCACATTTTATCGATCGCCATCTGCAAGAAATACGGCGTGGAGACGTCTACTATGGCCTGATTATGGACTGGAGTTCCTATTCCCTTGAGTTCTCTTTGGAGGCTAGAAAGCCTTTCGGCTTTCGAACTGTCGCCATCACCGACAGCATTACGATCCGGACGGGCGAAGGGGAGCTCGTCAATTGAGAAAGCCTCACTACGTTGAGTACTATGAATCGCTGGTCGCACGACTGCGCTCTTCAATGCCTTTGGCAGCGGCCATGGAAGCGGCCGTTGGCGGGGACTCTCACACTTTAGGTCGACTTGAGCGGCGGGTCCTCGAGTATGCGGGACTAACGGCAGAAATGCATTTGGTGGACGTCGGCTGCGGCAGTGGGCATCTGGCCACCAATCTTCGCGATTGGCCGGGCTATTACTTGGGCGTCGACGTCGTTCAGGACCTGCTCGACTACGCTGCGGCCAACTCAAGGCTAGACTTCGAGTTTTGCCTGTCGCTGGATCTAACGATCCCATGCCCCGACAATACACAGGACTTGGTGTGCTTTTTCAGTGTTTTCACCCATCTGACACAGATAGAGACCTATCGGTACCTGAGCGAGGCAAGCCGCATTTTGAAACCTGGAGGGCGTGCCGTCTTCTCCTTTTTAGATCCATCCCATGCGGCTCACTGGCAAATGTTTTTGGATTTTGTCGCAGAGGAGGAGAACGGAAGTGTCGGTGCCCTCAATACCCTTCTTGATAAATCGATGATCGCCGCAGCGGCCAAGCATTTGAATTTGGCTATTGTAGAGTTGGTACCGGGGCAGTCTTCACCTTGGCGAGGAAGCCATTTCGGACAATCGGTGGCCATCCTTGAAAAACTTAGCGAAGTCTGATGGTCCCTTCAAGAAGGAAGACGTCAACTTCGCGCAGTCAACAAGAAGAATTTGAAAGGACGCCGTCGACGGCCCTAACAGGCGGGGAGACTAACGGCCGGACGCTAGCTTCGCCGATTCCTTGCTCGTCGGGGATGTGGTTGATGTTGGCGATCTTCGTGACAGTGTTTGCGGCTCGACTACTGCTGGTGTCTCTTTTCGCGAGCCCTCTGCCCTTCTCTGATGAGTGGGATGCTGGCGCCGCCGGGCTTTATGCGCCTTACCTTTCAGGCGACCTCTCGATCGCGCACCTACTAGCGCCGCACAATGAGCACCGCTTCCTCACATCTCGCTTGCTCAGTTTGGCTGAGTTCGAAGTCGCTGGCGGTTGGAATGTGCGATTCCAGATGGCGATCAACGCCGCCCTTGCCGCCGGCATCGCCACATGGATGTATTGCCTCGCATCGCGCCTCGTTCGGCGGTCGAGGCGCTTGATCCTGGCCCTAGCTACGGCGTTCGCCTTCGCACTACCGATCGACTCTGAAGCAAGCCTGATGGGTATGAACGCGCACTTTTACCTCATGATAATATTCTCGCTTGGAGCGCTTCTGGCGCTAGTGCGCAGCCCTGTGCTGGGCCCACGGTGGTGGCTAGGCATCGTGCTGAGTGCACTGGCGTACCTGTCGATGGCCTCTGCTGCTTTGACACCTTTGGTAGCAATAGTGGTGATGACACTCCAGATGATAAGCGGGGTACGTCGCGGGAATTTGCGAGAATTCGCTGCCACCGGGCTCCTTGTCGCGGTTGCTATGACAATGCTCTACTTTGTACCAACCATCCCTCAAAGCGAGCCCTATAAGGCCCACTCGCTCGCACAGTTCTTTGGGGCATTGGTCGCGATAGGGGCGCTCCCGTTGATGACGCCTCTAGGAATCGCTGTCGTCCATGGGCCAATCTTTGCTCACGTCTGGCGGACAGTTCGAGAAAGGCGCTCCATATCCGATGCATCCTGGATCGCCGTTGCGATCGCCGGTTGGATCGCGGCACAGGTAATTTCAATCGCTTACAATCGCGCCCTGATTTCAGTCTCGTCACGTTATCTAGATATTGTGCTGCTCGCCCTGCCCATTGGCACTGCAATCCTACTCAGCGCGCAGCACTCAGTAAGGCTTCGGACTATCTCAGTTGCTACTTGGCTATTCGTAGTCGTCACCTCCATGTCTGTCCAAACGGCGTTCACTTCCGTTGGGCAAATCAGGGATCGCCTGGCAGCACTTGACCGTGAGCAGCCAGTCGTTACCGCCTTTCTGACGACAAAGGATCCGACAGAAATCCTCGCGAGGAAAGCCACGGTCTCCTATCCTGACCCAGCACGACTCGTAGCGGTATTGAATAACCCGGTAATCCAGAGCTTGATTCCAGACGAGATCCAGCCCGTGGGCTCTCCGGTGGTCTTGGACCGTAGCCGTCTCGTGCTGCGCGGCTATTTCAAGCATAAGGTTGACAAGCTAGTGTCCCTCCTACTGCCCATCGCTACGGTACTTTTGGCCGCAGCAGCCGGTCTGTGGTTTGTCGCAGGATATCTGCGCAGCTCCGACTAGCAAGTTTGAGTGCTGCCAATGACCAAGCGCAGGGGCCTGGGCCTTAGCATCTTCTCGTTTAGCGAGCACAGCCGAGTATCGAAAGCACGCGAGAGCCCTTGCTCAAACTTGTGCGCTGGACGGTTCGTGCGGTCCAGAATCGATCGGGCCCTAGAAATAGGCCCACTTTCTGAACTGCAGCGCCGGTAGTACAAATGTTGGTTGCCAGCTCGCGCTCGACATCGATTTCCGCGTGATGGCAAAAAACCGCGCGTAGCTGTTCCATCGGCGATTTGCGACGCCCGTTGAGCATCACAATCGATAAGACGCCTTTTGACGAACTGCTAACGTTATCACGGTAACTTCCACGCGGGAATGTTCTCTGGAAAGCGTCAAATGACCATTAAATTCAAACTCGTCCTATCGATGTGCCTACTCGCACTGGCACTTCTCGCGCTCGGACTGAGTGGCTTTATCGCTCTTCAGCAGACGACAAATATGAACCGGATTATCGTGGCAGATGGGGTTGACGGACTAGGTGACCTTACTCGCATAAATGATATGTATTCGAACATCGTTCGTGACACCCAGAGCGTCGCTCTTGGCGTGCTGTCTACCGACGAGGGGCTGGCATCCCTGAAGAAATCTCTCGCCGCAATTGAGATCGACTGGACGGCATATCGAGCTACCAATATGAGCGACGACGCTGCCAAAGTTGCGGTGATTGCAACGCAGCGCATGGCGGAAGCGCAACCCGAAATCGATACGCTTGAAAGCCTATTGGCCAACAAAAGCCTGCCGCCAATCGGCGACTTCGTGAAAAGCAAACTCGGCGCAACTATCGAATCGATCGCATCCCAATTTGATGAGCTGGCAAAGCTCCAAATTGCTGTTGCGGGATCG
>JANXSI010000718.1 GCA_025352765.1 Devosia sp.
GAGAGCGGATAGTCGCAACCGGCGTCGCGCAGCTCGCGCACCTGGGCGACGTCGAACGAGCCGAAGCAGGCAAAGCGCTGGCCGTGGCGCTGGAGCTCTTCCCAGGCAAGGCGGCCGGTTCCCGGCGCTTTGAGCTCGACATAAAGCCCGCAGTGCAGCGACCGGGCGAGCTCGGCGACCTGGGCAAAGGTCGGGACCGGCAGATCGAGGGCGGCGAGCTCGGCGGCGGTCATCTCGGAGATGCGGCGATCGACACCAAAGACGCGTTCGAGGTGATCGTCGTGGGAGACGACGACGACGCCGTCGCGGGTCAGCTGCGTGTCGAGTTCCCACATTTTTGCGCCGAGGTCGGCGGCCAGGGCGAAGGCGGCGAGGGTGTTCTCGGTCAGATGACCACTGGCGCCACGATGGGCAATGCAGAAGGGCAGATCGGCGGCGCGTGGCGGCCAGCCGAAGCGCGCAAAGAACGGGAGGATGTCGTGAGCCGGTGTCGCAGCCGAGTGGGTGAACATGACGAATCGTCTCCGGTCACCGCCGAGCTTAAGGCGGCGCTGATCACGTTTCGATGACGGCACGCGGACCTGGGCGGGTCGTCACAGGAGGTTCGCAAATGCTTCGTTGAAGTGTCGTCGGGCGGTTCTAGACGGCCATCTTCGACTGCTCGCTCCGCGACGGTCGTCCGCCATCACAAGGGAACCCAGCCAATGCTGAGCCGCCGCCACTTCCTCATTTCCGCCGCCGCGCTGCCGATCGCCATCTCGACCACGGGCTACGCCCAGGACAAGAAGACCCTCCAGGTCTACATCGATGGCGACACCAACATCTCCAACTGGTGGAACGACATCATCCGCCCGGCTTTCGAGGCCGCCAATCCGGGCTATTCGTTCAACGTGACGATCACCCGCGGCGTCGGCGACGGCAATGCGACGATCGCCACCCGCGCGCTCGCCGCGCTGCAGTCCAAGGCCGATCCGCAGGTCGACTATTTCGAAGAAATCGAGCCGGCCGCCGTTGCCGGGTCGGTCGAGGCGGGCCTGTGGACCGAACTCACCGAAGCCAACGTTCCCAACCTCAAGATGATCAACAAGGCGGCCATCCAGACGCCGATCCGTCTGCCCTACCGTGGCAGCCAGGTGCTGATCGCCTATGACAGCGCCAAGATCCCGACCCCGCCCAAGACCTTCGCCGACATCGTCGCCTGGTCCAAGGCCAATCCGGGCCGCTTCACCTATGGCCGTCCCGACAAGGGCGGTTCGGGCAGCAACTTCGTCGTGCGCGCCATCCACGAAGCCAACGGCAAGGACCCGTCGCTGTTCACCAAGGACAGCTTCACCCAGGCCAAGGCCGACGAGATGCTCGGCAAGGCCTGGGCCCTGCTGCGTGACCTGCATCCCTCGACGTTCGGCGGCGGCACCTATCCGGCCGGCAACACCCCGGCGCTGCAGCTGCTCGCCCAGGGCGCCGTGGACATGATCCCGGCCTGGTCCGACCAGGCGCTGCAGGCGATCAAGCAGGGCGTCTTGCCCGACACCATCAAGGTTGCCCAGCTCCAGGATCTGGCCTTGTGCGGCGGCTTTGCCTACTCGGCGATCCCGACCAACGCCACCGACCACGAGGGTGCCCTCAAGCTCGCCAACTTCATGCTGAGCCCCGAGATGCAGACCTCGTGCGTGCGCGAGATCGGCGGCTTCCCGGCGATCGACTGGTCGAACCTGCCGGCCGAACTCAAGGCCGAATACATCGACGTGATCCCGGTCTCGATCCCGACGTTCCCGTCGGGCGACTGGAGCACGGCCAAGAACGACGGCTGGTACAAGAACGTCGCGACCAACATCGTCCGCGATTGATGAGTGCTATCGCCCACGCGCCCGGGGAGACCATCCCCGGGCGAAAATTCCGCTGGACGGAAGGCGCCGGGGGCCTTGCCCTCGTCGCTGTTCCCGTCGCGATGCTGATCGGCCTTATCATCCTGCCGACGCTGACGATGATCTGGAGTACGTTCCAGGTGCCGTCGGCCGACGGCAGTGCGACGCATCTGGGCGTCGACCGGTTTGCGGCCTTCTTTGCCGACGACTATTCGGTCGAGAATTTGCACTACACGCTGGTGATGACGCTGGTGAGCTGCGTCAGTGCGCTGGCGATCTCGCTGGGCATTGCGCTCTACCTCCGCTTTTCGTCGGGTCGCATCGCCACCATGGTGCATGCGCTGTCGCTGTTTCCGCTGTTCGTGCCGGCCATCATCATCAGCTACGCGCTGGTGCGGTTCACCGGGCCCAACGGCAT
>JANXSI010000020.1 GCA_025352765.1 Devosia sp.
CACCGTCTCGTATTTGGGATCCTTGGGCACCGGCACGCCGATCTTGTCGGCGAACTCGTCGACCGGCATCCAGCCCGAAATCAGGTACGAGCCGTCGTCGCGCTGCGTGTAGGCATGCTCGTCGTCGTCCTCGTCCTGGAAACCGCCGGTGATGGCGCCGAGAATGTCACCCGGTGTCGCAATGCCCTCGAAGTGGCCGTACTCGTCGAACACCAGCGCCACATGCACCGGCGAGGTGCGGATCGCCCGCAACACCGAGAGCGCATCGGCGCGGTCGAGCACGACCGGCGCGGGTTGCACCACGGCGCGCACCTCGAAGGCCTCGCCCGCAGCAAATATGTCGATCAGATCCTTGCGAACGATCACGCCGATGATCTGGTCCGGCACTCCCTCATGCACCGGCAACACCGAGTGATGCGAGGTGCGGAGCTTACGCTGGATCTCCTCGGGCGGCTCGGACAGGTCGACCACCTCGACGTCGAGGCGCGGGGTCATCAGGCCGCGCGCCGAACGGTCGGCGAAGCGCATGACGCCCGAGATCATCGCCTTCTCTTCGGTCTCGAGCACGCCTTGGCTCTCGGCCTCGGCGATGATCGTCTTGACCTCCTCGTCGGTGACGCGATCCTCGCTGGCGCCCGAGCGGCCAAGCAGCGACAGCACGAGGCGGCTCGACTTGTCGAGCAGCCACACCAGCGGCGCGGCGACCGAAGCAATGACCGCCATGCTGGGTGCGGCCCGGGCGGCAATCCGCTCGGCATCGCGCAGCGCCAACTGCTTGGGGACGAGTTCGCCGAGGATCAGCGAGAAATAGGTAATCGCAACGACCACGACGCCGACACCGATGGTACCAGCGACCGCGTCGGGGACGCCGCGCGTCAGCAGGAATTCACGCAGCCGGTCACCGAGGGTCGCGCCCGAGAAGGCACCCGACAGCACGCCGATCAGGCTGATGCCGATCTGCGCCGACGAAAGGAATTTGCCGGGGTCCTCGGCGAGCTTCAGCGCCACCTGGGCGCCCTTGTTGCCATCCGCTGCCATGACTTTGAGGCGCGCCGGGCGGGCCGAAACCACGGCGAGTTCCGACATGGACAGCAGCCCGTTCAGGAGGACCAGAACGATGACGATGACGATTTCGACGTACATGACCTGATGCTAACCGCTAATCGGCATCGGCATAAGGGTTCTTGGTCGACCGCATCCAGAGCCGGATTGGCGTCCCGGGCATGTCGAAGGCCTCGCGCATCGAGTTTGTCAGGTAGCGGATGTACGAAGTCGGCACCGATTCGGGACGCGAGCCGAAGATGATGAAGCTCGGCGGACGCATCTTGGCCTGCGTCATGTACCGCAGCTTGAGGCGCCTTCCCGAGACGGCCGGCGGCGGATGCTTGTCGACCGTGGCGGTCAGCCAGCGATTGAGCTTGGCCGTCGACAGATGCGTGTTCCAGCGCTGCTCGATGGCAAAGATCGCCGTCATCAGGCGATCGATATTCTTGCCCTGGATGCCGCTGATGGTCACCAGCGGCACGCCGCGCAACTGCGGCAGGAGCCGCTCGCATTCCTCGCGCAGCACGGCGAGGGTCGCGTTCTTGTCCTCGATCAGGTCCCATTTGTTGAGCGCGATGACCATGGCGCGGCCCTCGCGATTGACCAGATCGGCGAGCGCCAGATCCTGCTTTTCGAACGGGATGGTCGCATCGAGCAGCAGCACGACCACTTCGGCGTACTGGATCGACCGCAGCGAGTCGCCGACCGCGAGGTGTTCGAGCTTGCCATCGACCTTGGCCTTCTTGCGGATTCCGGCGGTGTCGACGAGGTTGATCACCCGCCCTTCCCACTCCCAGGGCACCATAATCGAGTCGCGGGTGATGCCGGCCTCGGGTCCGGTGAGCAGACGCTCTTCACCGACCATGCGGTTGATCAGCGTCGATTTGCCGGCGTTGGGGCGGCCGACGATGGCGACGTTGAGATAGCGCTTGGGGTTCCAGCGGAGCGGCGGGCCGTCTTCGGTCGTGCCGTCGTCCTCTGGCAGGTCGATATCGACCTCGGGCAGGAACTCGTCTTCGATCACCGGTGGTGATTTGGCGTCGACGGCCTTCGAGACGATCGCATGCAAATCGGCCAGCCCGAGCCCGTGCTCGGCCGACAGCGCCACCGGTTCGCCGAAGCCGAGCGAATAGGCCTCCATCAGCCCGGGATCCGCCGCGCGGCCCTCGGCCTTGTTGGCAATCAGGTGTACTTCCTTGCCGGATTTGCGCAGCACCTGCGCAAAGCGCTGGTCGAGCGGCGTAACGCCTGCCCGGGCGTCGATCATGAACAGGATTACGTCCGCGTCGCGGATGGC
>JANXSI010000042.1 GCA_025352765.1 Devosia sp.
TCGATCAAGACGATGGCAGACCGGCGGGCGCGCAACGCCGTGTATGACACGCACAATGTCCGCCACCCCTTCAGCGGCCTCCACTTCACCGACAAGGGGCTGGACCTGCTCGAGCAGTACATTTCCGAGGTCCGCGACGTCATTGGCTACGACATCCCGCTCGCCATCGACCATGTCGGCCACATCTCGCTGCAGAACGGCATTCGCCTCGCGCGACGGATCGAGAAGTATGTGCCGGCCTGGCTCGAGGACGTGATCCCGTGGCAGTACACCGAGCAGTACCGGCAGCTGCAGGAAGCGACCACGGTGCCGATCTGCACCGGCGAGGACATCTACCTGAAGGAGGGATTTGAGCCCCTGCTCCGCTCGGGCATCTCGGTCATCCATCCGGACCTCCTGACCACGGGCGGCATCCTCGAGACCAAGAAGATCGGCGATATGGCGCAGGACCACGGCGTGGCGATGGCGATCCACATGGCCGAGAGCCCGATCGCCGCGATGGCCGCTGCGCATGTGGCGGTCGCGACCGAGAACTTCATGGCGCTCGAGTATCACTCGGCCGACGTCGATTGGTGGGACGACATCGTCACCGGGCTGCCGCGACCGCTGGTGCAGGACGGCTTCATCACCGTTTCGGATAAGCCGGGCCTCGGCATCGACGACGTCGTCGACGAGGTGATCAGCCAGCATCTGCAGCCGGGGGTGACCGGCATCTGGCAGCCGACCGACCGCTGGGACGACGAGTATTCGTGGGACCGCACCTGGAGCTGAATCTTTCCCACCTCTCCCTTTTTGGGGAGAGTTGGGCGGCAAAGCCGATTGGTGAGGGGCCTTCGCCTCGCACCGCGCAAGATAGGCCCCCTCACCCGACCGAAGACGGTTGACCTCTCCCCCGAAGGGAGAGGTAAGGAAGGACAAGAGATATGAAGATCACAGACCTCCGCTGTGCCGTCATCGGCAAGCATCCGATCGTCCGCATCGTTACCGACGAGGGCCTTTATGGCCTCGGCGAAGTGGAATTCACCAAGACCTACCTCAAGCCCTGGGTGCTGCATTTCCGCGAGGCGCTGATCGGCGAGGACCCGACCGACGTCGAGCGGGTGATGCTGAAGATCCGCCAGCGCGGCTCGTTCAAGCCCTATGGCGCTGCCGTCAGCGCCATCGAGCATGCGCTGTGGGACATCGCCGGCAAGGCCGCGAACGTGCCGGTCTACAAGCTGCTGGGCGGCAAGGTGCGCGACCAGGTGCGGGTCTATAACGGCTCGATCCGCAAGAAGCGCACCGGCGACCGTCCCGAGGACTACGCCGCCGACGTCAAGTGGATGATGGAACAGCCGCAGAACTTCTTCATGGTTAAGCAGGGAATCTCGTTCCACTCTAACATGAAGGACACGGTCGACGACTTCCACTACGGCGTCCGCCAGACCAAATCGGGCTATCACGGCGCGATGGACCAGGGGATGATCAGCGAGCACGGCTTCAACCACATGCTCGACTGCGTCGCGGCGATGAAGGAGGTACTGGGCGACAAGGTGAGCCTCACGCTCGATTGCGGCCCGGGCTGGATGCTGCCCGACGCGATCAAGTTCGCCCGCGCGGTCGAGAAATACAACATCATGTGGCTCGAGGACATGCTGACCGGCGACTACGTGCCGTGGGTCAACCCGCAGGCCTATCGCGAACTGACGCTCTCGACCTCGACGCCGATCCACACTGGTGAGCAGATATATCTGCGCCACAACTTCAAGGAGCTGATCGAAACGCAGGCGGTGCGCGTCATCGGCCCCGATCCCGCCGATATCGGCGGCATCGCCGAGCTGAAGTGGGTTGCCGAGCACGCCTACATGCACTCGATCCTGATGGCCCCGCACGGCACCGCCAATGGCCTGCTCGGCCTCGGCGCGCTGATCAACGTCTGCGCCACGCTGCCGGCGAACTACATCGCCTTCGAGTATCCGAGCGCGTCGGACCCGTGGTGGAACGACATCGTGATCGGGCTGCCCAAGCAGGTGGTGAAGAACTCGATGATCGACGTGCTCGAGGCCCCCGGGCTCGGCCTCGATATCGACGCCGAGGGCGCGAAGAAATACCTCCTGCCCGAGGATGCCGGGTTCTTCGACTGAGGAGTCTGCCTCAGCCGCGGAGCGGTACGAACGAGACCGCCGTGGGGGTGCCGGCGCTCACCGGCGCCCCGAAGGGTGTGAGGACACCGCTCGCCGCGTCGTAGCGAAAGAAATCGATGCCGTCGCTGTTCTGGTTGGCGACCGCGAGCAGCGTGCCGGTCGGGTCGAATTCGATGTCGCGCGGCCACTTGCCGCCGCATGGGACCGTGCCGGTGAACGAGGCGATGCCGGTCGCCGGATCGATGGCGAAGCAGCCGATGCTGTCGTGGCCGCGATTGCCGACGAAGAGGTGCTTGCCGCTCGCCGCGACCTTGATGCCCGAGGGGTAGTTGGGGGTGGTCAGCCCGGCGGGGACGGTCGAGGCGACGGCCAACAGCGCAAGCGAGCCCGCCGAGGCGTCGTAGGCAAAACTTGCGACCGTCGAATCCAGTTCGTTGGCCACATAGGCGACGGGGAGGGTTGGGTGGAAAGCGACATGGCGCGGTCCGGCGCCCGGTGGCAGATGCGCAGCGCCGTGGAGGCTCAAGGCGCCGGTTGCTGCGTCGAAGCGGTAGATCACTAACTGGTCGATGCCAAGATCGGCGACGACGAGAAAGCGGTTGTCGGGCGAAAAGCGCACGCAGTGCGGGTGCGGACGTTCCTGCCGCTCGGGATCGGCCCCGGTTCCCACATGGGTCATTTCGGCGACCGGCGCACCGAGCGCGCCATCGGCGGCGCGGGGGAAGACCGCGATTGCCCGATTGGGCTTTTCGGTCATCGGCAGCACGGAGTAATTGGCGATCGCGGCAAAGCGCCCGGTCGCGTCGTGGCTCAGGTGCGCGGTGACGTCGCCGCGCGTCGGCTGCTTGTCCAGATAGGTGAGCGCACCGCTCAGCGGGTCGATCGCATAGGCCGAAATCGTGCCTTCGTTCCAGCCGCCGACCTCGCTGGTGGCCGACAGCGACTTCCCATCGGGCGCGACCGCGAGGAATGTGGGGTTGTCGATGCCGGCGGTGGCGCCCAGCGCCTCGACCGCACCGGTTTCGGTGTCGAGCCGAAACGCCGAAATGCCCTTGGCGTTGGCGGTCGGGAACGGCGACCCGGCCCGATTGCAGCCACCGACGTAAAACAGGATTTTGGGCATCGAACACTCCGAACTGCGCGCAAGCGGATTCGCGCCCGACCATAGATGGAATCGGCGTCGATGGCGGCAGGAATTTCAGCGGCAGAACCGGTTTTCAGTCGAGCGGTTTGTCGCGGCATTGGGTCGAAGGACGCCTTCAGCCCCTCGGCCTCAGAGTCGAGCGGCCGCCGTCGACACCGATGATCTGGCCGGTCATCCAGCCGGCGTCGAGTGCCAAGAGGAAGGCGGCGATCGCTGCAACGTCGTCGGGCTCGCCGAGCCGCGGAATGGCGTGGAGCTTGGCGATCGACGCGGCCATGCTTTCGGACGCGGTCAGCGCTTCGGCCAGCGGCGTGCGGGTCAGCGACGGCGCCACGCAGTTGACCCGGACCTTGGGCGAAAGTTCGGCGGCAAGCGACAGGGTCAGCCCCTCGACGGCGCCCTTGGC
>JANXSI010000064.1 GCA_025352765.1 Devosia sp.
CGGGACGGCTGGGAATCCGAAGGGTTGTCGGTCCAACGGGGTTCGACCTGCTCGATGGCTTCCTGCTTGGCCGCCCCGAGGTGAGCCTCGACGCGTTGCTGCATCTCATCCTGCCGGGGCTCGCTCTCGCGTTGCCAATCGCCGTGGCCGTGAGCCGCAGTCTCAACGGCGCGCTGCACGATGTGATGAAGCAGACCTATATCCGCACCGCACGTGGCAAGGGGCTGAACGAGTCCGTGCTGGTGATGCGGCACGGCCTGCGCAATGCCGCGTCGGCGCCGCTGGCGATGATCGGGCTGCAGATGGGATTGCTGTTCGGCAATCTGCTGATCGTCGAGCGGGTGTTCGCCTGGCCGGGGCTTGGGCTCTACGCCGTGCAGGCCTTCGCCAGTTCGGACCTGCCCGCCGTGCTCGGCGTCGCGATGGTCTTTGGTACCTTCTACATCCTCGTGAACATCCTGATCGAGATCCTGCAGTCGCTCGCCGACCCGCGGATCGGCCTCTAGCCCGAACCAAGGAGCCATCATCGTGCGTCCCGCACTGCACCTCAGGTACCCATCATGAGTGCCATCGCCGACATCCCCCGGATCCGTCTCGGCATGATCACGCCGTCGTCGAACACCGCGCTCGAGCCGATCACGGCGCGGCTGCTGGCCGATACGCCAAGCGTCACGGCGCACTTTGCCCGCTTGCGGGTGACCGAGATCTCGATGGGCGGCAAGGCGCTGGCGCAGTTTGATCCCGCGCCGATGCTGGAGGCGAGCTCGATGCTCGCCGACATGCGACCGCACGCCATCGTCTGGAATGGCACTTCGGGCGGCTGGCGCGGCCTCGATGCCGATCGTCAGCTCTGCACGGCAATCGAGGAACGCTTCGACGTCCCGGTCACCACCGTGACCCTCGCGCTCGTGAAACTGCTCAAGGACAAGGGGATAAGCCGCGTCGGCTTCGTCACCCCCTACACCGACGACGTGCAGCGACTGATCCTCGGAACGTTCGCTACCGAGGGCATTTCAGCGACCGTGTCGCCGTGCCTCGGAATCTCGGAGAATTTCGCCTTCAGCACCGTCACCGAGGCGACACTGGACCGGATGGTCACCGAGGCTGCTGCGGCACGGCCGGAGGCCATCCTCCCCTTCTGCACGAACCTTCCGGCAACCCCCTACGCCGCGCGCTGGGAAGACACCTATGGCATCCCGGTGATCGACTCCATCGCGCTCGCGACGCGCGTCGGGCTCGAACTCAGTGGCCTATCGCCATCGATCATTGCGGGTTGGGGCCGGGTATTTTCGCTCTAGGCAGGTGACCGCCCGGCAGCAGGTCCGTGTCAGGTCGCCGCGAGGCGCTCGAATAGGCGGCTCCAGGCGTTCATGCCCAGACGGAAATTGCTCAGCCGCAGGAACTCATTGGGCGCGTGATAGTCCTCATCGGACGTTGAGAACGAAAAGAACACCGTTCCGACGCCCAGGTGCTTTGCAAATACCCCGCCGATCGGAACCGTAGCGCCCATCGCGACGCGCAGCGGGGCCGCGCCAAGCAGCTCCTCCAGTATCGCTTCGGTGACCGCAAGCCCGGCGAGCTTCGGATCGAGCGAGAAGGCCGCATTGCCCGGACCGTGCTCGACGAGATCGAGGCGGTAGCCGCTTGGGGTGATTTGGCGCAAATGGGCGGCAACGGTCTCTCGAACCGCCTCTGGGTCGTGTCCGCGCACCAGCCGACAGGTGATCTTGGCCGAGGCAGTCGCCGGAATGATGGTCTTGGTGCCCGGACCGGCATAGCCGCCGGCAATGCCGTTGAACTCAAGCGTCGGCTGGAGCCACTGCCGCGCAAGGAGGTCCGTCCCCTCGGGCAACGGCGCGGGCCGTCGAGCACCGATCTCGTCAAAATAGCGGCCGGCATCGAATCCGGCGGCCTCGATCGCTTCGGCGATCGCAGGATCTGGGGGCAGGATGCCGTCGGCGAAGCCGGGGACCGTAACGTTGCCGTTGGCGTCGTGGAGGCTTGCCAGCATCTGGACCAGCGCACGGACCGCATTGGGGGCACTGCCGCCGTGGCGACCCGAGTGGAGAATCCTTGCTGGCGCCGTGAAGGACAACGTCGAGCGCCACGAGCCCACGGCTGGCGACGGTGACCGACGGCAGATCGGCACGCCACATGGCGCCGTCGGCCGAAACCACGAGATCACAGGCCAGCCGGTCCTTGAGCCGCGCAACAGTCTCCTCGAAATGCGGGCTGCCCGATTCCTCTTCGCCTTCGATGAGGAACTTGACGTTGAGCGGCAATCCTCCTTCGAGTGTCGACATGGCGCGGGCAACAAGGATCGGAATCAGCAGCGGTCCCTTGTCATCCGAGACGCCCCGCGCATAGAGCCGGCCGTCACGGATCGTCGGTTCAAAGGGCGGGCTCCGCCATTTGTCGAGCGGATCGGGTGGCTGCACGTCGTAGTGACCATAGATCAGGATCGTCGGCGCGCCGGCAACCGGTGGACTTTGAGCGAAGACCAGCGGGTGACCGGCGGTCTGGATGGTCTCGACAAGGGGAAAGCCGGAGCGCCGCAAAGCCGACGCCATGAACTCGGCCGCCGCGAGAATGCCGCTCTTGTAGGCTGGATCAGTCGAAACGCTCGGCAGCCGGCAGAACTCCACAAGCTCGGCGGTCGCTTCATCCGCATGAGCGGCGAGCCAGGCTTCAACTGCAGCGCTCACTTGCCGCCGTCCACGCTCAGCACCTGGCCAGAAATCCAGCCCGCCGGCTCGGAGGCAAAGAACATAACCGCATTGGCGATATCCTCGGGCGAGCCAAGGCGCCGCGCCGCGATATTCTGCAGCAGCCTGTTCTGCCCTTCCTCGCCCATCGCTTCCCACTGCCGCTCGGTCGTCGGATTGGAGCGGACGAAGCCGGGAGCGACATTGTTGACGGTGATGCCGAAGGGCCCGAGCTCATGCGCCAATTGCCGCGTGAGGCCGATCTGCCCCGCCTTGGCGCTGGCATAGGCCTGGATCCCGGTGAGGCTGATGCCAAGCCCGGCGCCCGACGAGATGTTGACCACTCTGCCCCACCCCTTCGCCTTCATC
>JANXSI010000108.1 GCA_025352765.1 Devosia sp.
TTCTACATCGTCGCCGCCGCCATCGCGACGCCGCTGACCGGCTGGATGAGTGACCGCATCGGCCAGAAGCGTCTGTTCCTGTTCTCGGTGATCGGCTTCACCATCGCCTCGGCACTCTGCGGCATTGCGACGAGCCTGCCCGAAATGGTGATGTTCCGCGTCCTGCAGGGGATCTGCGGCGCGATGATTTCGCCGCTCGCCCAGACCGTCATCCTCAACATCAATCCCAAGGAGCGGATCGGCCAGGCCATGGCGGTCTACGGCATGGGCATCATGGTTGCGCCGATCATCGGGCCGACGCTGGGCGGCTGGCTGACCGAGACCTTCGACTGGCGCTGGGTGTTCCTCATCAACCTGCCGGTCGGTGTCGCCACCGTCGCGATGCTGCTCCTCTACATGCCCGACACAAAGATCAATATCCGCCGCTTCGACTTCTTCGGCTTCGGCATGCTGGCGCTCGGCGTCGGCGCGCTGCAGCTGATGCTCGACCGCGGCGCCGACAATGGCTGGTTCTCGGCAGAAGAGACCTGGGTCGAACTCGGCCTCGTGATCACCGGCTTCTGGGTGTTCATCGTGCATTCGATGACCGCCAAGCAGCCGTTCATCGACCTCAGGATCTTCAAGGACCTGAACTTCACGCTCGGCTCGGTGTTCATGTTCATCGTCGGCATCACGCTGTTCTCGGGCCTCGCGCTGCTGCCGCCGCTGCTGCAGAACCTGATGGGCTATCCGGTGATCCTGTCCTCGATCATGATGGCGCCGCGCGGTTTTGCGACGCTGATCTCGATGATGATCGTCGGCCGGCTGACCGGCAAGGTCGACGCCCGCATCCTGATGCTGTTCGGCACCGGCCTCATGGCCTACTCGCTCTACGAGATGACCGCCTTCGACCTGCAGATGGACTATTGGCCGGTGATCTGGACCGGCGTCATGCAGGGCTTTGGCATGGGGTTCGTGTTCGTGCCGCTGTCGACCATGGCGTTCGCCACCATCGCGCCGTCGTTCCGGGCCGACGGCACCTCGATGTTCGCGCTGGTGCGCAACATGGGGCAGGGTGTCGGCATCTCGATCGTCACGGCCGTCCTCTCCAACATGATGCAGGTCAACCACCAGGAACTCGGCGACCGGCTGACCGCCACCTCGCAGGCGGTGCGCGACCAGATGCCGTCGCTGCTGACGGGCGACCCGATGGTCGTGTCGATCATGAACGGCCTCGTCACCCAGCAATCGGCGATGATGAGCTATCTCGACGACTTCTTCCTGATGATGCTGCTCAGTCTGCTGGCCGTGCCGCTGATCCTGATGCTGCGCGGCCCCAAGAAGGCGGTGAACGTCAAACCCAAGACGCAGGAAGAAATCGCCCTCGAGCGCGCCCACGCGATGGCGGAATAGTTACCTCCCTCCAAGGGTAAGTCAGGGAGCCCGGCTTGTGTCAGCGAGCCGGGCTTTCTACATTAGGGCACCCATGACCATGCCCTCCTCCGCCTCAGGTGCCCGCCCGCGCGCCGGCAAGAACGCCTTTCGCCCGCGCGGCGCCGGCGGCGACGACACCCCGATGGATGCAAGCTGGGCCGAAATGCTCGGGCCGCTCGGCTACATCTATCGGCGCTACTGGCAGGAGGCGCGCTGGCTGCTGGCGGCGGTCGCCGCGATCGTCGTCATCTCGTCGGTCGCGGGGATTGCCGCACCGTATGTGTTCTCCCGGCTGATCGACACGCTGCGCGCCGATTCCTGGGGCGAAACCATCGTTTGGGCCTTTGTCGGCTATGGCCTGCTCTTCGGGCTCAGCCAGGCGCTCAGCGGCATGGTCAGCTACATGGCGATGATGAGCGCCGAGAACCTCAACTTCATCGCCGGAACGGCGTTCTTCGAGCGGCTGCTGCGCAAGACCATCAATTTCTTCATCGACTACAACCCGGCCGAGATCCAGCAGGCGAAGTCGCGGGGCCAGAATGCGGTCTATACGCTGGTGCAGCTGGGGCTCATCGTTCTGATCCCCGGCATCATCCAGATCATCCTGACGCTCTTGGTGCTGGGCGCCTCGATCAATCTCGAGATCGTCGTCATCGTCTTCGTCTATGGCGCCGCGTTCATTGCTTTCACCTTCTTTGCCAATCGATGGACGCGGCCGTTCCTCGACCAGGCGATCAAGGCCGACCAGGCCAATTCGAAGTTCGTCGGCAATTCCATCAACGCCATGGAAACCCTGCGCTATTTCGGCGGCGACCGCTGGATTGCCGGGCGCTTTGCCGAGCAGGCCGCCGAGGTGCGCGATTCCTGGGCGAGCTTTGCCACGCGTCGCATCTTCTATTCGCTGATCTTCGGCGCAATGCTCGCGGCGCAGATCGGCATCACCTATGCGGTGCTCCTGCCGCGCTACCGGGCGGGTGAACTCTCGATCGGCGACGTGGTGCTGTTCGACGCGCTGCTGCTCCAGCTCAACCGGCCGTTCCAGACCATCGGCTCGTCGATCGACGACCTGTTGCGCTCCTATTCGCGCTTCGTGCCCTTTGCCAAGATGTGGGGCGCGCCGGAAGAACCGGACGTTCCCGCCCACAGCGATTTCCGCATCGCCGGCGGCACGGTTGCCTTCGAGCATGTCGGCTTTGCCTATCGCGACGCGCCGGTGGTGAGCGACGTCAGCTTTGCGGCGCATCGCGGGCGGCTCAATTTCCTCACCGGCGAGACCGGCTCAGGCAAGACCACGCTGTTCAAGATGGCGCTCAAGTCGCTCGAGCCGGCCTCGGGGCGCGTCCTCGTCGATGGCACGCCGCTGGCCGAGATCGCCCGGGTGGACTGGTA
>JANXSI010000156.1 GCA_025352765.1 Devosia sp.
CCAACGAGGTTGGTGCCTACGAGTATCTGCCCAAGCCCTTCGACATCACCGAGGTGCTGTCGGTGGTGGCGCGGGCACTCGCCGATGCCAAGAAGCCAGGGGCAGGCGAGCGCAAGGCCGAGGAGCCAGGCGAGACCATGCCGCTGGTCGGTCGTTCGGCCGCCATGCAGGACATCTATCGGGCCCTGGCGCGGCTGATGCAGACCGATCTCACGGTGATGATTACCGGCGAGAGCGGCACCGGCAAGGAACTGGTGGCGAAGGCGCTGCACGAGTTCGGCAAGCGCCGCAACGGGCCGTTCGTTGCCATCAATATGGCCGCCATTCCACGCGACCTGATCGAAGCCGAACTCTTCGGCCATGAGAAGGGCGCCTTCACTGGCGCCACGGCTCGCTCCTCCGGCCGCTTCGAGCAGGCAGAGGGCGGTACGCTCTTTCTCGACGAGATCGGCGACATGCCGATGGATGCCCAGACCCGCCTGCTGCGTGTGCTGCAGGAGGGCGAGTACACCATGGTTGGCGGCCGCACGGCGATCAAGTCGAACGTCCGTATCGTGGCTGCGACGCATCGCGACCTCAGCCAGATGATCCGTCAGGGCCTGTTTCGCGAGGATCTGTTCTGCCGCCTCAATGTCGTTCCTATCCGGCTGCCACCATTGCGTGAGCGCATCGACGACATCGGTGACCTGGTCACGCACTTCCTGCGCGCCGCACAGCGCGAAGGCGAACCGGTCAAGTCCATCTCGCCCGATGCCATCCGGCTGATGCAGGGCTATTCCTGGCCCGGCAATGTCCGCGAGCTCGAAAACCTGGTTCGCCGACTCGTTGCCCTGTATGCCGACGAAGGCATTTCCCGCGAGATCGTTCAGGCCGAACTGAATCTGTCCGACCGCCAGACGATGCAGAACGCGTCAGGTCCGGTGGATGTCTCGACGGCCGTTGAGACCCACGTGGCGCAGTTGTTGCGCGAACATGAGCCGCGGCTGCCGCCGGCCGGCCTTTACCAACGGGTGCTCGACAAGGTCGAGGCGCCGCTGATCGCTATGGTGCTCAATGCCTGCGGTGGTAACCAGATCAAGGCCTCGGAACTCCTCGGCCTCAACCGCAACACGCTGCGCAAGAAGATCCGGGCGCATAGCATCGAGATCGTCAAGCAGAGCCGGCGCACCTGACGCGCCGTCTCGTGCTTATTCTTCGACCCAGGAGTCGAAGCTTCCATCCTTGGCGAGGCGGGCGATCATGAATCCGCCACGCCCCTCGCGGACTGCAAAGTCGTAGTCGCGCTCGATGCTGCGATAGACTTCCGCGGTGCTCTCCGCGCTGTCGCGCGAGGATCGAACGATCGGCGAGCCGCAAGCTTCCCGGATGAATGCCTGCGACACGTCTGCCTCCTAATTCGGCAGCGTGAACGCAATGAGCTGGTCGCCAACCTTGGGCTCGAGGATCGAGTTCCCGCCGGCGGTGAACAGCACGTACTGCTTGCCCTTGTAGGTATAGACGGCCGGCTCTGAAACGGCCGGGGCGTCAACCAGCGATGTCCACAGCACCTTGCCGGTCTTGAGATCGATGGCGCGAACCCGCGAATCCATCGACGCGCCGATGAAGATCACGCCGGTCTTGGTGATGACCGGGGCACCGATGGTCACCGAACCCCACGATTCGGGCATGTAGAAGCCCCATTTCTGCACCTGCCCGAACGGCTCGCGCCAGAGGAGTTTGCCGGTGTTCATGTCGTAGGACGAAAGCGTGCCGTACGGTCCGTTCCAGCAGGGCATGCTGAGCGGATTGAGGAAGGTCGTGAGCTGCAGGCCGTACGGGGCACCCGTCATCGGGAAATAACCCTGCTCGGATGCGCCCGGTGCAGCCGACAGTTTGTCGTAGTCGGCGCGCGGAATGAGTTTGTAGATCTGCGCCACGCTCGAGCTGTTGACCACATAAGTATTGGTGGTTGGGTCGAGCGCGCCGCCGCCCCATTCGACCCCTCCGGCTGTTGCCGGGTAGGCGAGGCTCCCCTTGAGGCTGGGGGGCGTGAAGCGGCCGTCGTAGCGCAAGCCAGCCATTGTGCGGCTGCAATAGCCGCCACTGCTGAGGTCGGCGAGCGCCGAGATGCCGGGGAACTGGTCGGGGGTCGTGGCCTCTGGCGTGGTGGGCCAGGGTTGCGTCGCGGCGGCCTGCTCGCCCGGCACGTCGGAGGCCGGTACGAGTTTTTCCTCGATCGGAAAGATGGGCTTTCCGGTCAACCGGTTGAGGACGAACAGGAAGCCTTCCTTGGTCGAGGCAACAAGCGCCGGCACGGTCTTGCCGTCCTGCCGCATGTCGACGAGGACGGGCGCGGAATTCGTGTCGTAGTCCCAGATGTCGTGGTGGACGATCTGGTAGCTCCAGACGACGGCACCGGTGTCGGTGTTGAGGGCCGTCACCGAGGTCGAGAGCGGCATCGGGGCCGTCCGGTCGCCGCCGAAGAAGTCGGGGCTGGGGGAGCTCACCGGCAGGAACAGCAGGTTGTTATCGGTATCGACGGACATGCTGGTCCAGACGTTCGAGGTGCCGGTCTTGGGGTCAAGATCGGGCGGGATGGCATTGAATTTCCAGTTGAGCTTGCCGCTCTGGGCGTCGACGGCAAACACCGAACCGGGGGGCTGCACGGCCTCGGCCCAGTCCTTGCCGGCCCAGCCGATGAACAGCTGGTTCTTGTAAACCGTCGGGGGCTGCAGCAGCGACAGCGGCCACTTGCCGTTGACGGTGTTCCACTGGTTGACGTCGAGAACGCCGTTCTCGCCGAAGCTCGTACAGGGTGCGCCGCTGTCGGCGTCCAGCGCGAAAAGATGCGCGTCCATCGTGCCGATATAGATGATCTTCTGGCACGCCTCTCCGGCGACCGGCGTCTCCGCCTGCCAGTACGCAACGCCGCGCGTCTTCAGTTCGCCCTGGGTCAGGCCCTTGAGGATGGACTTGCTGTCGAACGTCCACTTGATCTTGCCGGTGTCCGGCTCGACAGCGAGAACGCGGTAAAATGGGGTCGAAACGTACACCGTGTCGTTCACAAAGAGCGGGGTCGCGGACCAGACGGTCGAGGGTGGGCCGTCCTTCTTGCTGCCGTCGGAAATGTCGCCGGTATGGAGCTGCCAGGCCGTCTGCAATTTGGCGGCATTGTCGGGTGTGATCTGGTCGGCCGTCGCGTATTTCTGCCCGTTGAGCTGGCCGGTAAAAGTGTACCAGGCCTGGCTGCCGTCGCCGGCCTTGGAGCCTGGCTGGTCGGCCGAATAGGCGAGGGAGGGGGACGCAGCCGCGAGCGCGGCGAGTGCGAGGAGGCGCCAGTTCATGGCTTCACCCGATCATCTGGTGGGAGGAGCGCGGCGCAGCCGCGAAAATGTGGGCCAGCCACGCGATCGCCGCCAGAGCGACGAGGGCGAGAAGAAGCCAGGCGTTGAGAAAACAGGCGGCAGCCGCGGTGCCGATGAAGTCGAGGACGATCAGGATCTCGAACGTTACCCTGACCCAACCGCGCACCATGTCCCGCGCGAGCAGGACCGCGGCGATCAACATCAGCAGGGTCGAAACCACCACCAGCAGGGCGCCTTCGGTGCCGCTGATCCCATTCCCTCGGGAGAAGTAGTTGAAGACGGAGTCGAGAAGCGCGAGGAGGCTCAGGGCAACGAGGGCTATTCCGCCCAGATCATACCCACGGGCAGGAGGTGAGATCGAAGTGTTGGTCATGACGCTGTCCAGACGAGTGGTTTCGCTCTACGAACAGCGTCGCGGGCGTTTCGTTGCGTCAGCGCAAAGCGATTGTGCCGCCTTACACGGATGTAAGCTTGGACAGCCGGCGGGCAGCCGGTGTCACATTTAAGCAACAATTGTCTTGAAGGGTCCGGCCGATTGCGTCACCCTGAGCGCGATTTGCGGAAACCTCGGAAGCAGTCTTTGAGATGAGCGACACCGCGCTGGCCAGCGGCGGC
>JANXSI010000188.1 GCA_025352765.1 Devosia sp.
CTTAACGTTCTGATGGGTAATTGCCCACGAACAAGGCAAATGCTCGCTTTGTCAAAGGGAGGACTTCCATGAAACTTGTACCGCTTTTCGCGGGTGCAATGCTTGTTGCGCTCGCCTCGACGGCCTCGGCCGAGACCCTCACGATCGCCACGGTGAACAATGGCGACATGATCCGCATGCAGAAGCTGACGGACGACTTCACCGCCTCCAACCCGGACATCACGCTCAACTGGGTGACGCTGGAAGAAAATGACCTTCGCCAGAAGGTGACCAAGGACATCTCCACCAAAGGTGGTCAGTTCGACGTCCTCACCATCGGCATGTACGAGACCCCGATCTGGGGCGCCAAGGGCTGGCTGGTCGAACTGACCGGCATCGATGATCCGGCCGATATCCTCCCCGCTGTCTCCGGTGGCCTCTCGGCCAATGGCAAGCTCTATGCCGCGCCCTTCTACGGCGAGAGCTCGTTCGTCATGTATCGCAAGGATCTGATGGCCAAAGCCGGGCTGACCATGCCCGACGCGCCGACCTGGGACTTCATCCTCGATGCCGCCAAGAAGATGACCGACCGCGCCAATGGCGTGAACGGCATTTGCCTCCGCGGCAAGGCCGGCTGGGGCGAGAACATGGCCTTCATCGACTCGATGGCCAACTCGTTCGGCGCCCGCTGGTTCGACGAGAACTGGAAGCCGCAGTTCGACACTCAGGAGTGGAAGGACACGCTCAACACCTACCTCTCCATCATGAAGGACGCTGGTCCCGAGGGTGCATCGGGCAACGGTTTCTCGGAAAACCTCGCTCTGTTCCAGTCGGGCAAGTGCGGCATGTGGGCTGACGCCACCGCCGCCGGTTCCTTCGTCATCGATCCCAAGGCGAGCTCGGTCGCTGACCAGGTCGGCTTCACGCTGGCCCCCGACAAGGGTCTGGGCAAGCGTGCCAACTGGCTCTGGGCCTGGGCCCTTGCCATCCCGGCAGGCTCGCAGAAGGTCGAAGCCGCGCAGAAGTTTATCGGCTGGGCCACCTCCAAGCACTACGCCGAACTCGTCGCGTCCAAGGAAGGCTGGGCCAACGTGCCGCCCGGCACCCGCAAGTCGCTCTATGCAAACCCCGAGTATCTGAAGGTGCCGTTTGCCAAGATGACGCTGGACTCGATGAACGCTGCCGATCCGACCCACCCGACAGTGAAGCCGGTTCCCTATACGGGCGTGCAGTTCGTCGCCATTCCCGAGTTCCAGGGCATTGGCACCAAGGTTGGTGAACTGTTCTCGGCCGCGCTGGCGGGTCAGATGACCTCCGACGACGCGCTCGCTCAGGCGCAGCAGTACACCACCGACATCATGACCAAGGCCGGCTACATCAAGTAGCCACGCCTCAGTCCCTCCCCCCGGGTCCGCCCGGGGGGAGTATCTTCGCGGTTCGCACACCATTGACTGCGCCGCCAGGACGGGTGCGCCCGCCGCCCAATTGCTGCTGATCCTTTTGAGACAGGTGCTGAGCCATGGCGACCAAGCAAGCACAGACCATCGCCAAATGGGCACTCATTCCCTCGGTTGCCACGCTTGCCGCCTGGGCCTTCATCCCGCTGGCGCTGACCTTCTACTTTGCCTTCCTGCGCTACAACCTGCAGGACCCGGACAACACCGGCTGGGCCGGGCTGTCCAATTTCTACTACTTCTTCAAGGACCCCTTCTTTCTGAAGGACCTCATCAACACGCTGCTGCTCGTTGTCGGCGTCATCGTCACCACAGTCGTCGGCGGCACCTTCCTCGCGCTCCTGCTCGATCAGCCCTTCTGGGGCCGCGGCATCGTCCGCCTCATGGTGATCTCACCCTTCTTCATCATGCCGACAGTGTCCTCGCTGGTGTGGAAGAACCTGATCATGCATCCGGTCTTCGGCCTCTTCGCCGAGATCCAGCGCGTCTTCGGTTTTGCTCCGCTCGACTGGTTCGGAAAGCTGCCGCTGTTTTCGGTCGGCATCATCGTCTCCTGGCAGTGGCTCCCCTATGCGTCGCTGATCCTGCTGACCGCCCTGCAGTCGCTGGACGAAGAGCAGAAGGATGCCGCCTCGATGGATGGTGCCAACCCGCTCAACTATTTCCGCTACATCGTGCTGCCGCACCTGGCGCGCCCGATCACCGTGGTGATCCTCATCGAGACGATCTTCATCCTCAACGTGTTCGCCGAGATCAAGGTGACGTCGGTCGGCGGCTTTGCGGGCAACCTCACCTATTTAGTGTTCTCCCAGCTCAACGACGCCAACGACGTCGGCATGGCGGCCGCTGGCGGCCTTGTCGCGGTGGTGCTCGCAAACTTCGTGTCCGCCTTCCTCGTCCGCCTTGTCGGGCGGAATCTGGAGAACT
>JANXSI010000362.1 GCA_025352765.1 Devosia sp.
CTACAAGGCGTTCGGCGGCTTCATCCTGTCGGCCAGCCACAATCCGGGCGGCCCGGACGCCGATTTCGGCATCAAGTACAACATCGGCAATGGTGGCCCGGCTCCCGAAAAGATCACCGACGCGGTGTTCGCGCGGACCAATAGCATCGATAGATACCTGACCACCGACGAGCCTGACATCGACCTCGGAGCGATCGGCGCGCAGAAGTCGGGAGACCTCGTGGTCGAGGTGATCGATCCGGTCGCCGATTATGCGGCGCTGATGCAAACGCTGTTCGACTTTCCAGCCATCGCCAAGATGTTCGCCAGTGGCTTCACCATGCGCTTTGATGCGATGCATGCCGTCACCGGCCCGTATGCGCACCGCATTCTCGAAGATCTGCTGGATGCCCCCAAGGGCACCGTCGTCAACGGCACGCCACTGCCCGATTTCGGCGGTGGCCATCCCGATCCCAATCTTGTCTATGCCAAGGACCTCTACGATCTGCTGATGGGCCCGGATGCGCCGGATTTCGGGGCCGCTTCGGATGGAGACGGCGACCGCAATCTGATCATCGGCCGGAAGCGCTTCGTTACGCCGTCGGACTCGCTGGCTTTGCTTGCCGCGAACGCGCCGCTGGCACCGGGCTATGCGAGCGGCATCGCCGGGATTGCCCGGTCGATGCCGACCAGCGCGGCGGCCGACCGGGTCGCCGAAAAGCTCGGCATCGAGATGCATGAGACGCCAACTGGCTGGAAGTTCTTCGGCAATCTGCTCGACGCCGGCCGCGTGACCATCTGCGGCGAGGAGAGCGCCGGCACCGGCTCGAACCACGTTCGCGAAAAGGATGGCCTCTGGGCCGTGCTGCTCTGGCTCAATATCCTTGCGGCGCGCGGCCAGGGTGTCGACGAGATCGTTCGCGACCACTGGGCGATCTACGGCCGCAACTACTATACGCGGCACGACTACGACGAGATCGACCTGACGGTCGCGAACAAGCTGGTCGAGGATCTGCGGGCGCAACTGCCTGCGATGGGCAGTGCAACGTTCGACGGCCTCAAGGTCAGCTACGCCGACGACTTCACCTACCACGATCCGGTCGATGGCTCGGTGAGCGCCAAGCAGGGCATCCGCGTTGGTTTTGCCGACGGGAGCCGGATCGTTTTCAGGCTGAGCGGAACCGGCACAGTGGGGGCCACGTTGCGGGTGTATCTCGAAAGGTACGAGCCGCCCCATGGACAGCACGATCTCGACACTCAGGCCGCACTCTCCTTCCTCATTTCCCTCGCCGACCGGATTGCCGGAATCCGGGAGCGCACTGGTCGGGACGCCCCCAGCGTCATTACGTGAGACAGGGCTTTTCGGGGTGGTGAAAGCGCAGATCGTGCCGGGCGGCGGCAATGCCGAAAAGCTCGGCGCCACCGTCACAGAAGCCGGCATCAACTTTGCCGTGTATTCGGAAGCGGCGTCAGCGCTGTTCGTGTCGCTCTATGACGAGGCCGACCGCGAGGTCGGGCGGTTCGAACTCGATGGCCACACCGACAACATTCATCATGGGCTGATCGCCGGCATTGGGCCGGGGGCGAAATATGGTCTCCGCGCCGACGGCCCGTACGATCCGGATCGCGGACTGCACTTCGATCCGAACAAGCTTCTGGTCGATCCCTACGCGCGCCGTCTCGACCGGGTGTTTGTCCGCTCGCCCCGGCTGCGACTGCCGCGGGCAGACGCGGTGGATACCGCGCCGCTGATCCCAAAGGCGGTGATCGTCAGCCCACAGCTCAATCCGCATGCCACGGCGCGGCGCAAGGCGCCTTCGCTGATGTACGAACTCAACACGCGCGGCTACACCATGCAGCACCCCAGCGTGCAGGGACCGCTGCGCGGAACCATTGCCGGACTTTCTACCCATCGAGTCATCGATCACCTGAAGTTCCTCGGCGTCGACTGCGTCGAGCTGATGCCGGTTGCGGCGTTCATCGACGATGCTCACCTGCCGGCGCTCGGGCTCACCAACGCCTGGGGCTATAACCCCGTTAGCTACTTCGCTATCGATCCACGGCTGGCGCCGCGCGGCCCGCAAGAGCTGAGGTTTCTAACCGATCTTTACCGCAAGAACGGCATTTCAGTCATTCTCGACGTCGTCTACAACCATACCGGTGAAGGCGACAACATGGGACCGGTGCTCAGCCTCAAGGGGCTCGATGCGCTGGCCTACTACCGGCATGTCGAGGTGGACGGCAAGCAGGTGCTGGTCAACGATGCCGGCACCGGCAACACGCTGCGCTGTGACCATCCGGCGACGCAGCGG
>JANXSI010000406.1 GCA_025352765.1 Devosia sp.
CGCCAATTATGTTGTTCCTTGAACCCAAGGACCTCGCGGATCTTGCGGTTCGAGATAGGGGCTTCCCGCTCGCCCATTGGGCGGGTTATGGGCGAATTGTGCGCCCATTTCTTCAGGAAGGCCTCGGTCGGTTCGTTGGCAGTGATCTCGTCGTTGACGGCATTGAATACCTGGAAGCCCAGCCCGTCCTTACCGATGCAGAGATCGACGACTTGTCCGAGATCGCGGGCGTCGACATAGCTCCATGCATTGCGCTTGCGCGACCTAGGATCTGCGAGGAAGTGGGGGAAGCGCGCGTAGTCTTCCGGGGCGATGACATTGCCGATGCGCAGGGCATAGATGTCGGCGCCGGTACGCATGGCAAAGGCCCGCGCCGTCTTCTCGTTGACCAGCTTGGAGAGGCCGTAGCTGTCCATGGGATCGACGTCGTAGTCCTCTTCGAGCGGGAAAGAATGGAAATCCTTGTCGCCCTCGGCAAAGCAGACTCCATAGGTGGTTTCGCTCGAAGCGATGACTACCTTGTCAATGCCCTGCTTGGTCGCCGCCTCAATGACATTGTAGGTGGAGACAACGTTGGCCTTGAAGGTCTCGTTGTCCGGATGGATCAGGACACTGGGAATGGCGGCGAAATGCACGACGGCATCAATCGGCGCCGGACCCTTGCCCGTGGTGAAGCCGTCGAAGTCGAAATGCATCGAGAGAGCGTTGAACACCTGGCCGCTATCGGTAAGGTCGGTGATCAGCGTGTTGACGCCGTCCATGTCCAGTGGCTTGAGGTCGAGATTGAGAACGGCGTGGCCCTGCGCGCGCAGATAGGCGATGGCATGGCGTCCAGCCTTGCCGCTGCCGCCGGTGAAGACGATGCGTTTGCTCATGGTTGTGATCCTTGTGACTGCTCTTAGGGCATCAACTGGCCGCCATTGACCTCGATCTCCTGGCCGATGATGTAGCCGGAGAGCGCGGCCGAGGCTAGAAACAGGTAGGTGCCCACGCATTCCTCGGGCGTGCCGTGGCGGCCCTGGGGAATTGTTGCGAGGGCGGCCTGCATCTGGGTCGGGGTCGAATAGCGTTCGTGGAAGGGCGTGATGATCACCCCCGGCGCCACGGCATTGACGCGGATGCCGAATGGGATGAGTTCCTTGGCCATGCCGCGGGTGACATTTGCGACAAAGGCCTTGGAGGAGCCATAGATGCCGGCCCCGTTGCTGGCGCCATTGCGGGCGGCGATGGAGGTCGTGTTGATGATGAAACCGCCGCCGGCGGCCTTGAGATGGGGAATGGCGGCGGAGCTGGCGGCCAGGACCGAGCGCGCATTGAGATCCATGACGGCGTCGTAGTGCTCGTCGGTCATATCGGCATAGGGCACCCGGGCGATCATGCCGCCGGCATTGTTGATGAGCCCGTCGAGCCGGTCGAAGGCAGCCACGGTTTCTTCCACCGCCCGGCGCATGTCCAAGGACCGGTTGGCATCGGCCTTGATTAGCGTGACCGCGCCACCCGCCTCGGTGATCTCGGCGGCAAGCCGCGTCGCGGCATCTACGCTGGAATTGTAGTGCAGGCCCACCGAGGCGCCCTGGGCGGCGAAGGCGGTGGCGAGCGCCGCGCCGATGCCGGTCGAGGCGCCAGTGATGAGCACGGCCTTGCCGGCGAGATCGGGGATGACGAGTTGGGAGTTGGCCATGATGCTGTGTTCTGTTGGAGGACCGATTAGAAGCCCGTGACGGCGATGGGTTGGTAGGGGGCTTCGAGTCGGGCGATCTCTTCGTCGCCCAGGGTCAGCGCCTCGGCGGCGATGGCATCGTCAATGTGGGAGAGCTTGCTGGCGCCTACGATGGGCGAGGTCATGCCCTTCTTGTGCAGGAGCCAGGCCATTGCTACCTGGGCCATGGGCAGGCCTCGGACCTTGGCGACCTCTTCAAGGGCAGTCACCACGGCCTCGTCATTGCCCGGGACCGTTTCGTACATGGTCTTGTTGTAGCGGTCCGTTGTAGCGCGCTTGGTCTGGGTGCCCCAGGGCCGGGTGAGCTTGCCGCCGCCCAACGGGCTCCAGGGCAGCAGCGCCACGCCCTGGTCGATGCAGAGCGGGATCATCTCCCGCTCCTCCTCGCGATAGGACAGGCTCACTTGGTTCTGCATGGAAATGAACCTGGTCCAGCCATTGGTCTTGGCAGCGTGCTGGAGCTTGGCGAATTGCCAGGCCCACATTGAGGAGGCGCCGATATAGCGTGCCTTGCCGGCGCGAACGACGTCGTTGAGGGCTTCCATAGTCTCCTCGACCGGGGTGAAGGGATCGAAGCGGTGGATCTGGTATAGGTCGACATAATCGGTGCCCAGACGCCCGAGGCTGTTGTCCATCTCGGCGAGGATGGCCTTGCGCGACAAGCCCTGACCGTTGGGGCCTGACCGCATGCGGCCGAAGACCTTGGTGGCGAGCACGATCTCGTCGCGCGGAGCCAACTCCTTGATCAGTGCGCCGGTGATCTCCTCGCTGGTGCCCTCGGCATAGACATTGGCGGTGTCGAAGAAATTGATGCCGCCTTCCCAGGCGCGGCGGAAGATGGGTCTCGCTTCCTCAAGGCCCAGTACCCAGGGGCGCTCGTCGGTCACCTTGCCGAATGACATGCAGCCGAAACAGATGCGGCTGACTTCAAGACCGGTCCGGCCCAGACGGGTGGTTCTCATGGATAGGCTCCTCAAAATCGATTGTCGGCGCAGTGGCCCGGGGCAACGCAAGCCCGGACCGACTCGCGTGTCGCCAGCTTTGCCGTGCGAGTGGGCAAGATGAGCGGCTGGCGCCGATCATTCAAATGGATTATTCAGATGCGATTATTCTGAATCCAAGAAGAATGAGGGTCTCCGTGGAATTGCGCCAGCTTCAGCATTTCGTCGCAGCGGCACGGACCGAGCATTTCACGCGGGCCGCCAAACGACTCAATATCGTGCCCTCGGCACTCTCCAATTCAATCCGCTCGCTGGAGGCGGAACTGGATGCGCAGCTTTTCGTGCGCACGACCCGAACTGTTCGGTTAACCGCGGCGGGGCGGGCGCTGCTCGACAAGGCCGAAAGCGTGCTCGAGTCGGTCGAGGATGCGCGCCAGGCAGTGCGGGCGGTGAGCCGAGGGGACGCCGGGCGGATCACCATCGGCACGGTACAGAGCCTGCCGGCTTTCCTGCAACTGCCCTCGGTACTGGCCGGGTTTCATGCCCGCTATCCGCAGGTGGAAGTACGTCTGATCCAAGCCGGTGCCCCGCAGCTTATGGAAAAGCTTCGCAGTGGCCTGCTCGACCTTGCCTTCCTCCCGGCGTTCGAACGCCGTGGGAAGATCGAGACTCAAATGATCGCCTGCGAGGAACTGGTGCTGGTTTCAGCGCTGAAGGGCGATTGCCCTTCGGAGACGGCGGTAAGTCTAGACGAGCTTTCTGGCCTCGCCTTCGTCGATTTCGAGCTGGACCTAGGGACGCGGCGCCTCGTCGATCAGGCCTTCG
>JANXSI010000411.1 GCA_025352765.1 Devosia sp.
AACTCGTCGAAGCGGCGGCGCTCGGGCCAGCTGAGCTGGTCTTCCTGGCCGGCAAAGAAGGCGCCGTGGGTGAGGACGTGGACCTGGGCGCGTTTGCCGGCGGCGGTTTCCTCGTCGGCGTCGAGCGTCATGGAATAGCGCATGCCGGTGCGCTTCTTGACCTCGGCGGCGGTCCAGATCTGGCCGTTGAGCAGGCGCTTGACGGGGTTGTTGCGCAGGCAGACGAGGCGATCGCCGGCGACCGGCTCGTGCTTGGGCAGGCCCTTCAGCTCACGCAGCCGGTCGTTGTAGTCGACGCGGGTCTTGTTGCGGCCGACCAGCACCTGGTCGGCGGTGACCACCGCGTCGCGGTCGACGTCGGCGCGTGGAATGACGATCGACTCGTCGTAGCGGCCGTATTCGAGATGGCCGCCTTCGCGGATTTCCATCGACATGCGGATAATCGGATTGTCGGCGGCCTGGCGGTGGATTTCGGTGAGCATGACGTCGGGCTCGTGCGCGGTGAAAAAGCCCGCGCCCTGCACCGGCGGCAACTGGAAGGGATCACCGAGGACGAGCACCTTGGTGCCGAAGCTCAGCAGGTCGCGGGCCAGCAGTTCGTCGACCATCGAGACCTCGTCGATGACGATGAGATCGGCCGTGGCCGCTTCGCTTTCGGGATCGAGGGCGAATTTGGGCTCGCCCTCTTTCTCCGAGACCAGTGAGTAGATCAGCGAATGGATGGTCGAGGCGCCGCGGCAGCCCTTCTTGCGCATGACCAGCGCGGCCTTGCCGGTAAAGGCGGCGTATTTCACCGATTTGACGTCCTCGGCGAGATAGCGCGCAAGTGTCGATTTGCCGGTGCCGGCCCAGCCGAAGAGTCGGAACACCTGCGGGCCGGAGGTGTCTTTCAGCCATTCGGATACGGCGAGCAGCGCCGCATCCTGCTGGGGCGACCAGACGGGCATCAGGCGATGGTGGTCGCGACGGTGCCGACGCCGTCGATGGTGCCCTCGAGGCGGTCGCCGCGGACGACGGCGGACACACCCGCGGGCGTGCCGGTGAAGATCAGATCGCCGGGCGCGAGTTCGAAAAAGCCCGAGAGGTAGGCAATGGCGTCGGCCACCGGCCAGATCATCTGGGCGATGTCGCCTTCCTGGCGGAGGGTGCCGTTGACGGTGAAGGCGATGTGGCCCGCCGCCGGATGGCCGATGCGGGAGGCCGGGGCGAGTTCGCCGATGGGGGCGGAGTGATCGAACCCCTTGGCCATGTCCCAGGGGCGGCCGGCTTTCTTGGCGGCAGCCTGCAGGTCGCGGCGGGTGAGGTCGATGCCGGCGGCATAGCCCCAGACGTGGGACAGCGCCTCGGCCGGCGGGATGTCGGCGCCGCCGATGCCGATGGCAACGACGAGCTCGATCTCGTGATGGAGATCGGCGGTGTGTTTCGGGTAGGGCGTCGAGGCGCCACCAATGACCAGGGCGTCGGCGGGCTTCGAAAAGAAGAACGGCGGCTCGCGATCGGGATCATGGCCCATTTCGCGGGCGTGCTCGGCATAGTTGCGGCCGACGCAAAAGATGCGGCGGACCGGGAATTTGCCGCCACCGGCGACGAGGACGTAGGGCTGCGGCGGGGCGGGAATGACGAAGTCGGACATGGGAACTCTTCGGGGTTTCGTGAGGCGAGTTTAGCGGATGTGGAGGCGAAACAAAACGGGAACTTTTGGGGCGGATCTCTGAGGGCGGTGGGTGTTGCTTACCCCTCATCCGGCGCTGCGCGCCACCTTCTCCCACAAGGGGAGAAGGGAGTCCTGACTGAAAGGTCTCGGCTCTACCGCCTTCTCCCCTTGCGGGAGAAGGTGCCCGAAGGGCGGATGAGGGGGTGGCAATTGGCACTGGTGCTTGTTGTCGCGCCATTCGAGCGAAGCCTTGATGGCCTTCTTGCCTGGCATCGCTGCAGTGGAACAATTTTGCCTGCGGCCCGGCACGAAGCCCGCCTCTCCCCGGATGGGCGAGGGGGCTCGACTGCGAACTGGGGGCTAGCCCGGCTGCAGGTCGGGTTTGACCTCTTCGAGTTCGATCAGGGTGCCGTCGAAATCCTTGGGGTGGAGGAAAAGGACGGGGAGGCCGTGGGCGCCGGTGCGGGGGGTGCCGTCGCCGAGCACGCGCGCGCCGCCGTCGGTCAGGGTGCGGGCGGCATGAGCGAGGTCGGGGACCTCGAAGCAGATGTGGTGCATGCCGCCGGCCGGATGCTCGGCGAGGAATTTGCCGATGGGGGAGTTTTCGCCGAGCGGCGTCATCAGTTCGAGCTTGGTGTTTTCGAGCTCGACGAAGACCACGGTGACGCCGTGCTCGGGGAGATCCTTCGGGTGATGCACGGTGGCGCCGAGCAGGTCGCGGTATTTCGCGGCGGCGACCGCGAGATCGGGGACGGCGATGGCGACGTGATTGAGGCGGCCGATCATTGCGGGCTCCGCGGTCTGGGCAAAGGCCCCCTCACCCTGGCCCTCTCCCCGGAGGGGCGAGGGGACGCCAGAACAGCGGCCCGCAGTTCCCCTCGCCCTTCCGGGGAGAGGGTGGCCGAGCGGAGCGGAGGCTGGGTGAGGGGCTGGATGAACATCATCGGTTGCTCAGCTTTCCCTCGATCTTGTCGAGGACGGAGAACGCGGCTTCGAGCACGTTGGTGCCGGGGCCGAAGATCTCCGATACGCCGGCGGCGCGGAGGAAGGGGTAGTCCTCGGGCGGGATGACACCGCCGGCGATGATTGTGACGTCGCCGAGGCCTCGGGAGCGCAGCTCGGCGATCAGCTCTGGAATGAGAGTCTTGTGACCGGCCGCGAGCGAGGAGACGCCGACGGCATCGACGTGCAGGGTGTCGACATGGGCGGCGACTTCCGGGGCGGTTTCGAACAGATCGCCCATGTGGACCGTAAAGCCGAGGTCGGCGAAGGCCGAGGCGATGATCTTGGCGCCGCGATCATGGCCGTCCTGCCCCATCTTGGCGATGAAGATGGACGGCGGGCGCCCTGTCCGGCCGGTGAAGGCGGCGAGGCGCGCCTGCATCTGGGCGTATTGCGGGTCGCCCGCATAGCTCTCGGCATAGACGCCGGAGATGACGCGGGTCACGGCATGATGGCGGCCGAACACGTCCTCGAGCGCCGACGAGATTTCGCCGAGGGTGGCGCGGGCGCGCGCGGCGGCGATAGCGGCTTCGAGCAGATTGCCCTTGCTCCGGGCAG
>JANXSI010000424.1 GCA_025352765.1 Devosia sp.
CGATCAGGCCTATCAGCGCAACCAGTCGACGCGGCGCCTCGTGGCGATCGTCGGCCGCATCCTGGTCTATGTGGGACTGCTGCTGTGGGCGTTGATCTGCCTGTTCCCGATCTACTGGACGCTGACCACCTCGACCAAGATTGCCCCGGACGTGATGCAGGGACACATGGTCCCTTGGGGCGATTTTTCGCCGGACTGGAAGGGCTGGAGGAGCCTCGGGCTGTCGCCCGATACGATCAACGGGACTTCAACGGTACGCGAGGAATTCTTCAAGCGCTTCCTCAACTCGGTGATCGCTTCGGTCGGCGCGTCGGGCCTCGCGATCGCGCTGGGCACGCTCGCGGCCTATGGGCTCAGCCGGTTCCAGTACAAATTCCTCTACATGCGCAACGCCGACATCTCGTTCTTCTTCCTATCGCAGTTGATCCTGCCGCCGGTGGTGCTCGCGCTGCCGTTCCTCGTGCTCTACAAGGCCGTGGCGCTGCTCGACAACACCATCGGACTGATCCTGCTCTACACGCTGTCGGTGCTGCCCATCGTCATCTGGATCATGCGCGACCAGTTCGACACGATCCCGACCGAACTCGACGAGGCCGGTTTCGTCGACGGCCTGAGCTCGTGGGGCGTGTTCCTGCGGATCATCGTTCCAATCGCGCTGCCCGGCATGGTGGCCGCGTTCATCCTGTCGCTGATCCTCTGCTGGAACGAATACTTCTTTGCCGCGCTGCTGACGTCGTCAGATGCCAAGACGCTGCCGGTGATGGTCGCCAGCCAGACCGGCTCGCAGGGCATCAACTGGTGGTCGATGGCGGCGCTGGCGAGCGCAGCGATCACCCCGCTGGTGATCATCGGCGTCGTGCTCGAGCGCTACATCATCAAGGGCCTGACGGCCGGCGCGGTGAAGTAGGCCGACCCCTATAGGGCGTCAGGCAGTTCGCGCTGCCTCGATGCTGTCGAGCAGGGCCGGCACTTCCGAGGCGGTTAGCGCGCCGAAGGCGAGCGTGCAGTGGAACTCGGCACCCGGCGCGAGCAAGCGGACATTGCCCTTGGCGCGCGCGGCCTCCCGGCCGTCGGCTTCGGCCGTCGCGGGAAGGACGAGGCCCAGGGCGTCCTCGTCGCCGTTGCGGGTCATCCAGCGGACCGCGTGGGTGAGTTCGGCAGGTCGATGGCTGACGAAATCAGCCGTGCCGTCCGGGAGCCTCTGCAGAGCATGCGACCAGCCGTCGGCCCCGGCGACGCAATCGAGCGCGATGACGAGTTCTGGGTCGATGCGCCGCCCTGCGACAATGGCCCGGTGGAGGCCTGGCTCGGCCGCAACGCTCTCGAGCAATTCACGATAGGCAGCGTCCGGGGTGAAGAATTCCGGCAGCCGCCGGCGGACCCGCATCGCGGCCGTGGTGTCGGGGACGGCATCGACGATCGACGCGCCGTCCACCGGACGGAAATTGACGTGGGCGAGGTACATCAGCTCCATCGGCTTGGACCGCAGGTTGCGCACGGTGATGTCGAGATCGATCCAGCCACTGTCCTCGTGCAGGCGCAGCGAAGGGGTAAAGGCGTAGTTGGCGCCGAACGCCACCTTGTGGTGGTAGGTGCCGCTGAGCTCGACGAACGGCGCGTCGCCCAGCCCGATGGCGAGCAGCGCCTGATCGAACGGTGCATTGGGCAGTTCACCATGCAGCGGATGGGTGTCGCCAGGCCCGGGGTTGCCCATGGCGGTTGCCCCGCAATGCAGTAGGAAGCCGCCATAGTTGTGGAGGTAGTCCCGGCTGGCGGTGGGCTCGTCGAAAATCGAGCGCATGGTGAGGCGGCGCCCGTAAAACGTCGCGTCCCAGATCTGCTGTCCGTGGAAGGGCAGAACCACGATCTCGCCGACCCGGTTGACGATTCGCAGCGCCGCCACCCCGGACGGATAGCGGAAGCTGCTCACCGAGATCGCCCCGGCCCGGGCCAGAACGGCCTCGTGCGCACTGAAGGAAACCGACGCGAGGTCGATGACCACCTGATGTGACGACGTCATTTGCTCGCCCCCCCGAGGCTCCACCCTCCGTTGAACAGTCGCATTTGCTGCTGGCGGCGAAAAGGCCCGGCGGCAGCCCTGGCGGGCAATTTCGGGGTTCGGCAAATAAATCTGCGAACCGACCCCAAGGACTGGCGCAGGCTTGGCGTCTTAGGTTCAAGATGTCTATCCGAAGGGCGCTTGAGTGAACGGGTCCATGGCTTTGATGCCGCAAACGGCTGAACTTCC
>JANXSI010000442.1 GCA_025352765.1 Devosia sp.
GCCGTCAGGACGATGAAGATGAAGGGCACGATGAAGACCACGATCGAGACGAGGATCGCGATGCCTCCGACGAGGTAGCGGCGCACGCCGTTCATTCCTGCACCACGCGGCGATTGAGAAAGCTCGAGAGCGGGATGATGATGAGGGCCACCAGCACCAGCAGCACGACGTTGCCGGCGGTCGAGAGGCCGTAAAAGCCGGCCTGGTACTGCTTGTAGATGACCGAGGCGATGACGTCGGAGGTAAAGCCCGGGCCGCCGCGGGTCATAGCCCAGATGAGGTCGAAGGAGCGCAAGCCGCCGATGAGGCTCAGAATGATCACGGTGGCGGTCGCTGGCTGCAGCAGCGGCAGAGTGATGTTCCAGAAGCGCTGCCAGGCGGTGGCGCCGTCGATCTTGCTGGCCTCGGTATAGTCCGGCGGAATGGCCGCGATGCCCGCCATGTAGATGACGGTCGCGAGCCCGACGCCCTTCCAGACGTCGACCAGGCCCACCGAATAGAGCGCCAGCCTGGGGTCGGTGAGCCAGCCCGGCCCCTTGATGCCGATGAGCGCGAGGCTCTCGTTGATGATGCCGTATTGCGGGTTGAGCAGCACGGTGAAGGTGATGCCGACGCCGACCGTCGAGACCAGCGTGGGGAAGAACACCACGAGCCGCAGATAGCCGCGGCCGAACACATCCGAGGTCAGCAGCAGCGCCAGCATCATGCCCAAGACGACCTTGAGGCTCGAGGTCATCGCCCCGTAGATCAGGGTGTTGATCAGCCCCTGATAGAGGAAGGGCTCGCGGAAGAACTGCACGAAATTGGCCAGGCCGATGAACTCGGCCTTGAACAGCGTCCAGCGCGTCAGGCTGAAGAACAGCGAGGCGAGCGTCGGGACGAGGAACAGCACGCCGTAGATCAGCGCGGCGGGCAGGTAGAACCAGTTGGAGTAGGCCGAGGGGGCGCGGCGCGGGGCGCGCGGGCGGGTCGTCACGAGGCCATCGTGCGTTGCAACTGCCATGGCTTCGTCCTCCGCGTCGCTGCGCCCAGCATGCAGCCGGGCGCGGCGGTGATCAACAGATCCGTCAGTTCCAGCCGGGCAGGCCCAACTGCAACGCCTGCTTCTTGACGTCCTCGTCATAGAGCGCCGCGGCGTCCTTGGCTTCGCGAATGCCCGAGCCCACTTCAACGGTGATCTGCTCGAGCGAGGGGCCCTTGACCGGCGACAGATATTCGAGCGCCGGGGAAGAATTGCCACCATCCTGGAAGTAGGGCAGCAGGTCTTTCACCGCCTGCGGAACGTCGGCAGGCAGCGTGCAGCCCTTGATCAGATACGGGCCCGTGTCGCCCTTGGCGGCGCTGCGGATGTCGCAGCCCTTGGTCGAGGCGATGAAGGCGACGAACTTCTTGGCTTCATCGGGGTGCTTGGTGGCCTTGGAGATGTAGACCGCAGCGGGCTCCCAGACGGTGAGGCCGTTCTTGGCGGCGTCGTCGCCCGGGATGGCGAAGAAGCCCACGTCGTTGACGGTGTCGGGGAAGTTGGTGGCGATCGCGCCGATGGCGAAGGTCAGCATCGGGTAGTGGGCGCCTTCACCGGTCGCCAACTGGCGAAGCCCGTCGTCGAACTTGGCCGAGGCAAAGTCGGCGTTGAGATAGCCGGCCTTGAACACTTCCTCGCCGTGCTCAAACCCTTTCTGGGCGGCAGGCGTGTCGGCATAGTGCGCCTTGTTGGCGGTATAGTCGGCGGCAAAGGTCGGGACCGCTGCCTGGACGTTGTAGAAATCGCCGAGCACGAAGAGCTGGCTGGTCCAGGTATCGCCGAAGGTCTGGATGACCGCCGTCTTGCCGGCGGCCTTGATCTTTTCGCTGTTGGCGATGAACTCGGCCCAGGTCTTGGGCACGCTCAGGCCGAGATCGGCGTAGATCTTGCGGTTGTAGAGGATGCCGCCGCCCATGGCGGCTTCCTCGGGCACGCCATAGACCTTGCCGTCCTCGGTCACGACCGGCTTGAACGAGTCGATGACGTTGGCCTGGAACGGCTCGTTGGTGAGGTCCAGGAGGTTCTGCGTCGGGTTGAGGGCGTGGAAGAGCGAACCGGCATTGTAACGGAACACGTCGGCCATATCGCCGGTGGCGAGCTTGGTCTTGACGAGGTTGTCGCCCTCGCCGCCGGCCGGGTGGGTCTCGATGTCGACGGTGATATCGGGGTTTTCAGCCTCGAACGCCGCCTTGAGGCCCTCGGCGGTGGCGACCGTGGTCGAGTTGTCGTCGACATAATAGGTCAGCGTGACCTTGTCGGCGAAACTCGGCGTGCTGATCGCCGTGCCCAGCGTCAGTGCCGTTGCGGCGACAAGCGCCAGGCGACTGGTTGATCCAAACTTCATTCTAGTCCTCCCAAAGGGCCGGTTGCCGGCCGAGTTGACGTTTGTCGTCCCGCAGGTTCCTCAACCCGCGGTCCGGCTGATCCGGAACGTCACCTGGTGACGGCCGGGCGCGAGCTGGAGGCGCGCTTTCTCTGTGCCGGCGGAGGCCAGCGGGGTTCCGTCGACGGCGATGCCGGTGTAGGCGGGCGACAGCAGCAGCGTGCCGGTGGCGCCCTCGGGCACCAGCAGGTCGTATGCGACCCGGTCCCCCTCGACGACCCAGCCGGCCTCGACGCGGCCGGCCGGCGAATCGTGCGCGGCGGCAACCGGCGACAGCGCCGGGACGATCGTCGGCTCGAAGATGACATGGGCGAAAGCGGGCTTCTCGGGGTCGGGACGGAAGCCTGCGACGCCCTCGAGCAGCCACTGGCAGACGGCGCCATAGGCGTAGTGGTTGTAGGAGTTCATCTGCGGGTCGAACGCCTTGCCGTCCTCGCCGATGGCGTCCCAGCGTTCCCAGATGGTGGTGGCGCCGGTCTTGACCTGGTACAGCCAGCCTGGGATTTTTTCCTGCAGGAACATCGCGGCGGCGACGTCGACGGCGCCGATCTTGACCAGCGCCGGCAGCAGTGCGGGCGTGCCGATGAAGCCGGTGCCGATGCGGTTCTCGGAGGCGGCGATGCGAGCCTTGAAGTAAGTTGCCGCGCCCGGCAGCAGATCCGCCGGGATCAGGTCGTGCAGGATCGCCAGCGCGTAGGACGTCTGGTCGTCGTAGACCAGCCTTCCCGACGGGGTGACGAATTCGCGGGCGAACGCCGCCTTCACCGCTGCGGCGCGCTCATCCATGCGGGCGGCGAGCGCGGTGTTGCCGACGAGGTGGGCGGCGCGTGCCGTCAGCGTCGTCGAGATGTAGAGGTAGATGGTCGCCGAGGCATCGTCGCCGATGGTGCGGGCGGGCTTTTGCAGCGGCCACTTGCCGTCCACCGGCTGCAGCCAGTCACCGAAGGTGAAGCCGCGGCCGCCCCACGGAATGGCCGGGTGGACGATCGGGCCATCGCTGATCGACCAGACGAAGTCGTTCCACCGGGCCATGGCCGGCAGCGCTTCCTCGACGATGTCGCGGTCGCCATAGTGGTCATAGAGCGCCATGGGGATGACGCAGATGGCGTCGCCCCAGCCGGTCGAGCCGAAAAAGCCCGGCACAATATCCTCGTGATTGCGCGTCGGATCGGGGACCACATGCGGGATCTCGCCGCCCGGACGCTGGTCGACGATCATGTCGCGGACGTATTTAACCAGGATGTCGTGGCTCTCGTGCAGATAACAAGCGGTGCCCGCGAACACCTGCGCGTCGCCGGTCCAGCCGAGGCGCTCGTCGCGCTGCGGGCAGTCTGTGGGGACATCGATGAAGTTGGAGCGCTGCGACCACAGAGTGTTCTCGACCAGCCGATTGACCAGCTTGTTGCCTGAGGTGAAGGTCGCCGTCTGGGTAATGGCCGAGCTGATCGGGACCATCTCGATTTTGGTGATCTTCGCCTTCCCGGCAATGGCGACGCGCGCGAAGCGGAAGCCGAAGAAGCTGAAGGTCGGGCGATAGCTCTCGGGCGCGACGCCCTTGAGCGTGTACTCCACCCGCGCTTCGGCAGACCGCATGCTGGCGCGGTCGAACTGGCCTTCGTGGTCGAGCACTTCGGCGTGCTCGATGAGGACGCTCGCCCCGGCTTCACCCTCGACCGTGAAGGCGACGTAGCCGCCGGCGTTCTGGCCGAAATCATAAACGGTGCGGCCCTCGGCATCGACGAACGAGGTAACCACTGGCAGCGCCGGCAGTTCGCGGACGCCGTTGACCTCGTGCGGCAGGAGTGTGGCCTTGTTGAAGCTCGTCAACACCGTGGCGCCGCCGGTGACGGCGCCGTTCTCGGTCCGCGCGTCGTAGGCCTCGCCGAAATAGATGCCCGATTTGGTGATCGGAGCGATGCCGCTCTGCCAGCTGCCATCGGTGGCGAGCAGCACCTCGCCGGCGCCGTCGCGCAGTTCGGCGATGGCGCCGATCTCTGTGCCATAGGTGTTCTTGATTTCTTCGCGCGGCCACATCAGGCGCGAGCGGAACCAGCCGTCACCGAGCCAGATGTCGATCGTGTTCTGCCCGGCGCGCAGCAGCGGCGCCACGTCGTAGGTTTGGTAGCTCAGGCGGTCCCAGTAGCTGGTCCAGCCCGGGGTCAGCAGGTCGTTGCCGACGCGCTGGCCGTTGATGAAGGCGCGATAAAGCCCAAGCGCGCTGATCCGCAGGATGGCCTCGCCGGGCACAGCCGCGAGCGAAAAACTCTTGCGGAGAAACGGTGACGGCGAGCCCAGACCACCATCGGTCGTGGGGCCGATCATGTCGGCCGCAAAGGGGCGCACCTGCGCTCCCGGCGCCTGGGCGCGGGGCGAAGCGATGTTGGGCATCTTTCCTCCAGGGACCTTGGCGGCCACTTGTGTGTATCGTTCTATGTGTATCGTTCTACAGAATCGGGAGGCCGTCAATCCCCCGCCGCGGCGCACGCGTCGACGGGCGCTCCCAAGCCTGCTAGAGCCGTTGTCGGAGGAGGCGACATGGCGCCACGACCAAAAAGTGATCGGGTGACGATCAAGACGGTGGCGGAAGACGCCGGCGTCTCCGTCGCCGCCGTCTCGAAGGTCCTGCGCGACGCCTATGGGGTCAGCGAGTCATTGAGGGCCCGGGTCCGGGCGTCGATGGAAAAGCTCGGCTACCGCCCGCACACGGCAGCCCGCGGCATGCGCGGCCAGACCTACACGCTGGGGTTCCTTATCCCCGACATGCACAACCCGTTCTTCAGCGACATCTTTTCGGGCGTCAACGTCGCGCTCGAGCGAACCCAGTACCAGACGCTCCTCGGGGTCAGCCAGTCGGCGACCTCGATGGAGGTGGCACTGATCGAGGCGATGATCGACCGGCAGATGGATGGGCTGATCGTGATCGGTCCACGCATGCTGAGCCGCGACGTCATGGAGGTCGCGGCCCGCATTCCGACCGTGACGATCGGGCACCACCCCACGCCGGGTGCCAATTTCGACTCGGTCAACAACGACGACCACCTTGGGGCCAAACTAGTGGTGCAGCACCTGGTCGCTACCGGCCACAAGCACGTCGTCTATCTCAGCCAGGAAGTCGCCGACCGCGAGCACACGATGGTGACCACGCAGCGCGAGATCGGCTACCGCGAGGCGATGCAGGAGGCCGGACTGGGCAAGTTCATCCAGGTCGCCTATGCGCCGCAGACCTCGCGCGAGACCCAGAGCGTCGTCCGCCACCTGCTGCAGTCGCGCAACCGGCCGGACGCGATCTTCTGCTGGACCGATTTCATCGGCCTCGAGGTGCTGAGCGTTGCCAAGGAACTCGGCCTCAACGTGCCCAACGACCTGGCGGTGGTCGGCTACGACAACACCTCCTATTGCGACCTCGCACAAAACGCGATGACCTCGATCGACCAGTCCGGGCAGGTGCTCGGGCTGCAGGCGGCGCGCCTCCTGATCGAGCGGATCAAGGGCCGCACCGAGGCTGAGAACTACACGGTGACACCGCGCCTCGTGGTGCGCGGAAGTTCGGTGCCAAACACCGGCTGAGGCGCTAGCCGAACCGCGTCACGGAATAGGGCGTGGGGTCGATGAACGGGGTCGCGCCGGTCATCATGTCGGCCAGCAGCCGTCCCGTCGCCGGCCCCAGCGTCAGGCCGTGATGGGCGTGGCCGATGGCGAGCCACAGGCCCTCGCGGCCTTCCGGCCCGATGATCGGTTTCATGTCCGGCGTACAGGGGCGTGCGCCCATCCAGGGTGCCGGATCGATCCGCTCTCCGATCGGGTAGTCGGCCCTCGCGAGCGGCTCGGTGGCCTCGACCTGCACCGGGTTGGGCGCGGCATCGAGCAGGGCGAATTCCGCGCCGGTGGTGAGGCGGATGCCGCGCGCCATCGGCGCCAGCATGAAGCCGAGTTCGTCGTAGATCGGCATCGAAATGCCGACGTCGCCGCGCACCCGGTAATGCATGTGGTAGCCGCGCTTGACCCCAAGAGGAAGCTGCCGACCCAGACGACGCAGCAGCCCGTCCGACCATGGCCCGAGTGCCACGACGGTATCGGTCGCCTCGATCGCGCCGGTGGTGGTGTCGATCTCCCAGCGGCCGGCCGCGCGCCGCAGGGTCGTGGCATCGCCGGTGCGGAACTGACCGCCGAGTTTTTCGAACAGCCGCAAATAGGCCTGGGTCAGCGCCAGCGGATCGCGCACGCTCCAGGGCTGCGTCCAGTGGACGCCGCCCGCGAGGTTCGCCGTCACCGCCGGCTCCCTGGTGCGCAGGGCGGTCGAGTCGAGGGCCTCGAAGTCGACGCCGAAGCGGCGGTGCGACTCGGCCTCGGCGACGGCGGCGCGATAGCTCGCTTCGCTGCGATAGACCTGCATCCAGCCGGCCTTGCCGATCAGCGACGTGGCGCCCGCCTCTTCGATCAGCGGGGCGTGTTCGCTCACCGCATGGGCGATGAATTTCGAATAGTCCTCGACGATGGCGCGGTACGACGCCCGACGCGAATGCCACCAGTACTGGCTGAGGAAATTGGCGATGCGGGGCAGCGCCCCCCACTCAAAGCGCATTTTGGTGCTCTGATTGCGGGCGTAGTCGAGAAGCGTCGTCAATTCCTGCGGGAACAGGTGCGGCGCGACGCCCTCGCGCTGGATCAGTCCGGCATTGCCGAACGAGGTCGCCTCGCCCGCCCCCTGCCGGTCGAGCAGCACCACGGAACGGCCGCGCTTTTGCAGATGGATCGCCACGCTGACGCCGACAATGCCGGCCCCAAGCACCACTACATCGGTCTTCATCTGCTGAACGCTTCGCTCCGGTCTGCCGCAAGGGTCCGATCATAGCCGGAAAGGCGGCGCCGGTCCTAGCGCACCGGCCGAGATCCGTCCGTCTTTACGCTCCCCTTACGCCAAACCCGCCGGATCGTCCTAGCGGCGTTACGCCACCCCCGCCCATATCGCGGTGATCCAAGTTCCAAGGAGCGAGCCATGCTTGCCTATCTCTTGTACCTCGCGGGTGGCCTCGTGGCTTTCGGGCTCATCGGGCTCTCCGTCGCCGCGGCGGGGAGGCTGTGATGAGCCTCGACCTCGCGCTCGGCCTCGCGGCCGCTGCCCTCATCTTCGTCTACTGCCTCGTGGCGCTGATCCGCCCGGAAAAGTTCTGAGGCCACAATGACCAACGACATCCTCCAATTCGTCCTGTTCGGCGCTCTCCTCGTGGCGTTGTCGATCCCGCTGGGCGCCTACATGGCAAAGGTGTTTGCCGGCGAAGCCGGGTTCCTCCGCGCGCTCGAACGGCCGATCTTTGCCCTCGCGGGCATCAGGCCCGAGCAGGGGCAGCACTGGTCGGCCTATGCGCTGGCACTGATCGCCTTCAACGCGGTCGGTTTCGTGCTGCTGTTCCTGATCCTCGTTTTCCAGAACCTGTTGCCGCTCAATCCGCTCGGCTTGCCGGGCCTGTCGGCGCACCTCGCGTTCAACACCGCGGTGTCGTTCGTCACCAACACCAACTGGCAGTCCTATGGCGGGGAAACGACGATGTCGTATTTCAGCCAGATGGCGGGGCTCACCACGCAGAACTTCGTCTCCTCGGCGACCGGCATGGCCGTGGCCGCGGCGGTGGCCCGCGGTCTTGCCAGCAAGCAGCAAAAGACCATCGGCAATTTCTGGGTCGATATGACCAGAGCGACGCTCTATATCCTGCTGCCGATCTCGATTGTCCTGGCGCTGGTGTTCGTCTGGCAGGGCATGCCGCAGACGCTGGCGACGAGTCTGCACGCGACCACGCTCGAAGGCGGCCAGCAGACCATCGCCATCGGGCCAGTGGCGGGCCAGCTCGCGATCAAGCAGCTGGGCACCAATGGCGGCGGCTTCTTCAACGTCAACTCGGCGCATCCGTTCGAGAACCCGACGGCGATCAGCAATTTGCTGTCGATGCTGGGCATTCTGGTGGTCTCGTCGGCGTTCTGCTTCACCTTCGGCCGGATGGTCAACGACCGGCGGCAGGGCATCGCGCTGTTTGCCGCGATGGGCATCCTGTTCGTCATCGGGCTCGGCGGCATCTATGCGACCGAGCTCCAGCCCAACCCGCTCTATCCGGCCGCGGTGGTGAGCGATGCGGGCAACATGGAAGGCAAGGAGATCCGCTTCGGCGTCGGCAATTCGGCGCTCTGGGCGGAGGCGACGACGGCCGCCTCGAACGGCTCGGTCAACTCCATGCATGACAGCTTCAGCCCGCTCGGCGGGATGGTCGCGATGCTTAACATCGAGCTGGGCGAAGTGGTGTTCGGCGGCGTCGGCGTCGGCCTCACCGGCATGCTGCTCCTGGTGATCGTCACGGTGTTTCTCGCCGGGCTGATGGTCGGCCGCACGCCCGAGTACCTCGGCAAGAAGATCGAAGCGCGGGAGGTCAAGCTTGCGGCGCTGACGCTCTTGGTCATGCCCATCGGCGTCCTTGCCTTCTCGGCGCTTTCGATCGTCGTCGGCACCGGGCAGAGCGCCATCCTCAACCCCGGCCCGCATGGGCTGACCGAGCTGCTCTATGCCTATAGCTCGGCGACCGGCAACAATGGTTCGGCCTTCGCGGGCTTTACCGCCAACACCGACTGGCACAACAGCTTCCTCGGCATCGCCATGCTGCTCGGCCGCTATGGCTACATTATCCCGATCCTCGCCATCGCCGGGTCGCTGGCCGCCAAGAAAACCGCGCCCGCCTCGGCCGGTACCTTCCCGACCCACGGGCCGGTGTTCATCACCCTGCTCGTTGCGACGATCCTGATCGTCGGCGCGCTTACCTTCCTGCCCGTGCTCGCGCTGGGGCCGATCGCCGAACATGTGTCGATCGCCGCCGGCCAGAGCTTTTGAGGTCCATCATGGCAAAGACAACGTCCACTACGGCTGAAATCGGTCTCTTCGACGGCGCGATCCTGAAGCGCGCCGCCGGGCAGGCGGTGCTCAAGCTCAATCCCCGCGGCCTCGCCCGCAATCCGGTGATCTTCGTCACCGGCCTCACCTCGGTGCTGGTAACCATCCTCGTCATCCGCGACGGGATCGTCCACGCCCCGAGCTTCGGCATCGGGCTCCAGATCGCCATCTGGCTGTGGTTCACTGTGCTGTTCGCCAACTTCGCCGAAGCCATCGCCGAAGGTCGCGGCAAGGCCCGGGCCGACGCCTTCCGCGCCACCCGCTCGACGACCCGCGCCAAGGTGCTGGCCGACCCGCGCCGGCGCGACATCTTCCACCCCAAGGACGCGGCCGCGCTCGAGGAGGGCGACGTGATCCTGGTCGAGGTGGGCGACGTGGTCCCCACCGACGGCGAAGTCATCGAGGGCGTCGCCTCGGTCGATGAGAGCGCCATCACCGGTGAATCGGCGCCGGTGATCCGCGAGTCGGGTGGCGACCGCTCCTCGGTCACCGGTGGCACGCGGCTGGTGTCGGACTGGCTGGTGGTCAAGGTCACGGCCCGGCCTGGCGAGACCTTCCTCGACAAGATGATTGCACTGGTCGAAGGCGCCAAGCGCCAGAAGACCCCCAACGAGATCGCGCTCGATATTCTGCTCGCCGCGCTGACGCTGGTGTTCCTGTTCGTCGTCGTGTCGCTGCCGGTGTTCGCCATCTGGTCGGGCACGCAGATCCCGGTGATCTACCTCGCGGCGCTGTTCATCACGCTGATCCCGACCACCATCGGCGGGCTGCTCTCGGCCATCGGCATTGCCGGCATGGACCGGCTGGTCAAGGCCAACGTCATCGCCAAGTCCGGCCGGGCCGTCGAAGCGGCGGGCGACATCGACGTGCTGCTGCTCGACAAGACCGGCACCATCACCTTCGGCAACCGCATGGCCGAAACCGTCGAGCCCCTGCCGGGCGTCACCGAGCACCAGCTGGCCGAGGCGGCCTATCTCGCCTCGCTGTCGGACGACACCCCCGAGGGCAAGTCGATCGTCGCGCTGGCGCTGAAGAAGTTTCAGCTCCGCGGTGAGGCGGCTGCGGGCGCGACCTTCGTGCCGTTCACGGCGCAAACCCGCATGTCGGGAGCCGATCTCGCCGACGGCACCGCCATCCGCAAGGGGGCGTCGGACGCCATGCTGCGCCAGACCGCGCAGGCGGCGAGCCCCGAGCTCGACAAGATCGTCCGCACCATTGCGTCCTCGGGCGGCACGCCGCTGGTGGTGGCCGAAGACAACCGCATCCTCGGGGTCATCCACCTCAAGGACGTGGTCAAGCCGGGCATCCGCGAGCGCTTCGCCGAACTGCGCAAGATGGGCATCCGCACAGTGATGGTGACGGGCGACAATCCGCTCACCGCCGCCTCGATCGCGGCGGAAGCCGGCGTCGACGACTTCCTTGCCGAAGCTACGCCCGAGCGCAAGCTGGAACTGATCCGCGCCGAGCAGGCCGAGGGCCGGCTGGTCGCCATGTGCGGCGACGGCTCGAACGACGCCCCGGCGCTCGCCCAGGCCGATGTCGGCGTCGCGATGAACAGCGGCACGGCGGCGGCGAAGGAGGCCGGCAATCTGATCGATCTGGACAGCGATC
>JANXSI010000448.1 GCA_025352765.1 Devosia sp.
GAAACTGGAACGATGGTCTTGGGCGAACGTGCCCGCCGCCGGACCGAGCGCGAGCGCCGCACCGCGCATAGCGTCGGCGAGCACACACTGGCGGTCGAGGCCGGATTGAAGCTCGGCATCGGCGCGCAGGCGCTGAGCCGCACCATCATCGGCGACGGCGCGACCGATGCGCTCGCCAATGGCCTTCGCGCCCTGAGCGGGGATCGCACGCCCCGTGTCAGCCGTGCCCTGCGGCCTGGACCGGGGGCGCCGAAAGCCCGCGCCGGGGCAGAGCTGCGCAACGATCCCAGGACCACCGGCTTTCCGGTACCGATCGCCACCCAGACCGGCAATCGCGTGGTGTATTTCCCCGCCTGCCCGACCCGCATGTTCGGCGCGGGCAAGACACCCTACGACCTGCTGCCGACCCCCGACGCGATGCTCGCGCTGCTGACCCGCGCCGGGTTCGACGTCGTGGTGCCGGACCATCTGGATGGCCAATGCTGCGGCCAGCCCTTCCTGTCGAAAGGCTTTCCGGGCGAATCCGCCGAAGTGGGCGATCGGCTGGTGGCCAAGCTTGCCCCGCTCGGTGCGCGCGTCCTCACCGACGCCTCGACCTGCGCCAAGCATCTGAAGGAACACCACCGCGAGATCACCGTCGCCGACAGCGCCGAGTTCCTCGTTGCCGAAGTGCTGCCGAAGCTGACCATCCTCAGGCCGCTGCCCGCCGTGGCAGTGCACCAGAACTGCTCCGCCCAGCGCCAGAACGAGCAATCGGCAATCCTTGTGCTGGCGGCGTCCTGTGCGAAAGTGGTCGCACCGCTCGAAACAGTCTCGTGCTGCGGCTTTGCCGGCGACAAGGGTCTGTTCGCTCCTCAACTCAACCAATGGGCCACCCGCTTCGTGAAGAACGATATTCCAGCAGACTGCACGGTCGGCGTCTCGACCGTCTCGACCTGCGCCACCGGCCTCAGTGAGCGCGCCGGCATCCCCTTCGTCTCCTTGGCGAGCCTGCTCGAATTTGTCTCGCGGCCCGATGGCCGATAGTTATCTGCTGGCCGAGCCGGCCGACCGCGTCGAACCGTTCTGCCCGTATTTCGGTAGCTGCGGCGGCTGCACGCTGCAGCATTTCGGCCCGCCCTCCTACATGGCGCTGAAGCAGGAGCTGGTCGAGATGGCGCTGCGCGGCGCCCAGATCGAGACCACTGTGCTGCCGCTGATCGAGGCGCATGGCGACGGCCGCCGACGGGCAACGTTGCACGCCCGCGGCAAGGCGGTCGGCTACATGCGGGCGAGGAGCCACGATCTCCTCGACATCACTGCCTGCCCGATCCTCGTGCCGGCCCTGCAATCGCGCGCCTCGGCGATGACCCGGCCGATCGCGGCAACCATCGGCGACTGCGACGTCGCCTTCACGGCGACCGACACCGGGATCGACGTGGCGGTACACACCGAAAAGAAGTTCAAGCCCGAGCGCCTGACGCTGCTGGCGCAGCGGCTCGGGGTTCCGCGGATGACGCTCAACGGCGAGATCGTGCTGCAGTCGCGCATCCCCTCGGTGAAGATGGGCAAGGCCACCGTCGAGCTGCCGATCGCAAGCTTCCTGCAGGCGACCGCGATGGCCGAAGGCACGCTGGCCCGGCTCGTTCTTGAAGGTGTCGGTTCGGCCAAGACCGTGGCGGATCTCTTCTGCGGCCTCGGGCCGTTCACGCTGCGGCTCGCCGAAACCGCGCGCGTCTATGCCGCCGACGCCGACAAGGCCGGGATCGCGGCACTGCAGTTGGCGGTCCGCAACACCAGGGGGCTGAAGCCGGTCACAGCGCAGATGCGCGACCTGTTCCGCGAGCCGCTGGTGCCGACCGAGCTCACCCAGGACGTCGTGGTGTTCGATCCGCCCCGCGCCGGCGCCGAAGCGCAATCGCGCGAGTTGGCGAAATCCAAGGTCAAGACCATCGTCGCCGTCTCGTGCGAGCCCAAGACCTTCGCCCGCGACGCTGCGATCCTGATTGCCGGTGGCTACAGGCTTGAGAAGGTGACGCCGGTCGACCAGTTCGCCTGGTCGGGCCATGTGGAACTGGTCGGGGTGTTCAAACGCTGAGCCGGATCATGTCCCCTCGCCCCTCGAAATCCCATTCCACTCTCGGTGGCGAGTTCTTCGATCCGGTGCAGGCGGCGCAGTTCCCTGAGCTGACGCTGCGCTATCGCAACCAGCGCGCCGCCGCCGCCATCGGGCTCGACACGCTCACGGACGCGCAGTGGATCGAGCATTTCGGCCGTTTCATGCCGATTCCCGGCAGCTTCGAGACGCCGTTGGCGCTGCGCTATCACGGCCACCAGTTCCAGAACTACAATCCGGACCTCGGCGACGGCCGTGGTTTTCTGTTCGCGCAACTGCACGACACCGACGGCCGCCTGCTCGACCTCGGCACCAAGGGGTCGGGCCGCACCCCGTGGTCGCGGATGGGCGACGGCCGGCTGACGCTGAAGGGCGGCGTGCGCGAGGTGCTGGCGACCTCGATGCTGGAGGCGCTGGGCGTCGACACCAGCAAATCGTTGAGCCTGATCGAGACCGGCGAGGAACTCGAGCGCCACGACGAGCCCTCACCCACGCGCGGCAGCGTCCTCGTGCGGCTCAGCCACAGCCACATCCGCATCGGCAGCTTCCAGCGTCTGAGCTACCTCCGGGACACGCCGAACCTGTCGCGGCTGCTCGACTATTCGCTCGCGACCTACATGCCGGAGGTGGCCCCCGCCGGTGACAATACGCGGGCCGAGAAGTTTCTGGCCGAGGTGGCGCGCCGCGTGGCCGTGACCGGGGCCGACTGGATCGCCGCGGGGTTCGTCCATGGCGTGCTCAACTCCGACAACATCAACGTCACCGGCGAGAGCTTCGACTTCGGCCCCTGGCGCTTCCTGCCGACCTAC
>JANXSI010000524.1 GCA_025352765.1 Devosia sp.
GAGGCGACGATCCTCAAGGCGCTTGAGATCAGCCCCACCACCTCGACCCTCAACTATGACGCCGATGCCGCCCTCAGCCGCATCAAGGCGATCCCCTCGATCGCCACGGCGAGCATCCGCAAGATCTATCCCGGCGAACTCGAGGTCAGCGTCACCGAAAAGGTGCCGATGGCGCGCTGGCGCATTGGCGACGCGACCTATCTGGTCGATGAGGCCGGTAGTCCCGTCGCCGTCGACGACGGCAGTTTCCGCGAACTGCCGCTGGTCGTGGGCGAGGGGGCCGCGAACGACGCGATGGTGATGATCCATGCGCTCGACAAATATCCGGCACTGACCGAGGACCTCGCGGCTCTCAGCCGCATCGGCGAGCGCCGCTGGGATCTGATTTTCTACTCGGGCCTTCGCGTTCAATTGCCCGAGAACGGGGTGGCGCAGGCGCTGGTGCAACTCGATCAGGACCAGCGCGACAGCCAGTTGCTCGATCGCGATGTTACCGTGATCGACATGCGCGTTCCCGGCATGGTCTCGCTCAAGCTCGGCGAAGTCGCCACGCAAGCCTGGGCGGATCTGCAGAAGAAGAACAAGCACGTCGTCAAGGGCGATGCCGACTACGAGACAGCAGCCGAGCGCGCGGCGGAGAAGACGCAATGATCACCGACATGATGACGGCCCGCCTGAAACCGGCTCAGCCCGGCCGCTCCTCGTTGATCTCGGTGCTCGACATCGGCTCGACCAAGATCTGCTGCGTCATCGCCCGCCTTACGCCGCGCGGCGAAGGCAAGTCGCTCAAGGGCCGCACGCATATCGCCGAAGTGATCGGCTTCGGCTATGGCGCATCGACCGGGGTCAAGAGCGGCGTGGTGACCGATCTCGACCAGGCCGAGCAGGCGATTCGTACGGTCGTCGGCATGGCCGAGCGCGCCGCCGGTGTCACGGTGCAATCGGTCGTGGTCAATGTCACGGCCGGCCGCCTTGGATCGGAAACCTTCTCCGCCACGGTCAACCTCGGCGCACAGGAGGTCGAAAAAGCCGACGTGCAGCGCGTGCTGCGTGCGGTGAACGAGCGCAGTGTCCGCCCCGAGCGGTCAATCGTCCATGCGCTCCCGATCGGCTACGCCATCGACGGCCAGAAGGGCGTCAAGGATCCGCGCGGCCTCGTCGGCGAGCGCCTCTCGGTCGATGTCGCGGTGATCAGCGCCGAGACGCTGGCCATGCGCAACATCGAGCTCGTGCTCAATCGCTGCCACCTCCAGATCGAGGCCCTGATGGCCACGCCCTACGCTTCAGGCCTGGCGACGCTCGTTGACGACGAATCGCAGCTCGGTGTCGCCGTGGTCGATTTCGGCGGCGCGACGACGACCGTTGCCGTCTTCGCCGAAGGCCAGCCGGTCTATTGCGACGCGCTCGCCATCGGCGGCCATCACCTCACCCTCGACATCGCGCGGCAGTTGTCGGTGTCGATCGCCGACGCCGAGCGCCTCAAGACCGTTTACGGCAGCGTGCTGCCCGGACAGGCCGACGAACGCGAGATGATCTCGATCGTCCCGGTTGGAGCCGGGGCCGACGAAGCGCCCGGCATGATTCCCCGCTCGCACCTCACCCGCATCCTGCGGCCGCGCGTTGAGGAAATCCTGACCGCCATCCGCGACCGCATGCAGGCAACCGGCATGATGGATGTCTGCGGCCGGCGATTCGTTCTGACGGGCGGTGGCAGCGAACTGACAGGTTTGCCGGAAGTGGCGCGACGGGTGCTCGCCCGCAACGTGCGCACCGGCCGCCCAATGGGGATTTCGGGGCTGCCGGAGATGGCCCGAAGCGCCGCTTTTGCGACGGTTTCGGGGATGCTGATCTATCCGCAGGTCGTCGCGCAGGAGTTTGCCGAGCCTCGCCAGGCCGCCAAACTCACCGGCACCGACGGTTATCTGGCGCGCGTCGGGACCTGGCTCCGCAGCAGCTTTTGAAGTCCTGCATTAAGGTGAACTGCGAGTAAAAGCGGGCGTTTGCGCCTCGCAAATTGCGGTTCACGTTAAGGAATTGGTTCGAACTGTTAGGGACCGGTTAACGAATTGGCGACTAACTATTAGGCCTCCGCCAGCGCATGGGGCCTTTCATGACCATCAATCTCGCCATCCCCGACATTCAGGAA
>JANXSI010000532.1 GCA_025352765.1 Devosia sp.
ACGCTCTCAGCGCTTGATGCTGATCCCCTCGAAGGCAAAGATCAGCCCGGCGAGCGGCAGCAACGCGTTGAAGCGGGCGAGAAAGTCCGGCGTGAAGATGCCGGCCGGCCCGAGCACGCAGACCACCCCCCTGACCTCGCCCGCGATGATCACCGGCGCGCACATTGTCGCCCCATGGCCGATCTCGACGAGCCCTTCGGCCTCGGGGATGAAGTGCACCATTTCTTCGAGCGTGTTGGCGATGACCGGCTGCTTTTCGCCGAACACCCGGCGGGTCCAGGCGCCGTCGTCGAGGATGTCGAAGCCCCCGATCGGGAAATTCTGCGGATCGGACGTGCCGATGCGGTGCGTCATGGTCTTGTCGGGCGACGTCGCCAGATAGGTCATGGTCCGCGCGCCGGGGAGTTCGAGGAACCAGGTCGAAAGTTGCGCGATGAGCGCGGTCGGACCGGCGGCAAGGGCGGCGGTGAGCTGCTGCGCCGCAGCGCTGTCGATCGTGCCCATCAGATGGTGCCCTTATGCCGGGCGCAGGCGCCGCCGGAAACCAGTTTCGTTACGTCCAACTGCATCAAGGAACCTCGTTTGCGCACCTTCCGCGCGATCTGCCGGAAGGCTTAGAGCCTGCCGCACCCATGTCAACGCCAGGCGCCCCGCAGTCCGTCTGCTGCGGCAATCGGCCTGCCCCGGCCGCTAGAGAATTTCGGGCTGCCCGCCGATCCGTGCGACCGCGTCCGAGCCTGCCGCAATGCCGGCCCTCAGGCAGGCCTCGAGCTTGCCGCCGCGCAACTCGGCGGCAATGAACGCGGCTGCGAAGGCATCGCCCGCCCCGGTCGTATCCACGACCTGGCTCGGCAGCGCCGGCGCGGAAAACTGCACGCCGTCGCGCCCGCCGGCGGCAGCGCCCGCAACGCCGCGCTTGACCACGACGCGCGGATAGAAGCGCCCGAGCGTCTGCATCTGGAGGCTGAGATCGACCGACCCGGTCAACTCCAGTGCCTCGTCGAGATTGGCAAAGATCGTCCCGGTGCCTGCGGTCCATTTGAGAAACGCTTCGGCGCCCACCTCGCGCAGGAACCCGATGGACGCAGGATCGACCGCCGTGGCAATGCCGCGAGCCCGCGCTTCCTTGAGCAGCGCCGTGACGGCGGCCCGTGGCCCCGGGGCAAAGAACGCGTAGCCCGAGATCAGCAGCACCTTAAGTTCGTCGAGCAGGCTGAACGGCAGATCCTCGGCACAGAGGTTGAGATTGGCGCCGCGGTCGGTGAGAAAGCTGCGCTCGCCGTCGGCATCGACGATCGAGATCAGCACCCCGGAAGGGAGTTCGGAATCGGCTGCCAGCAGCGGCTCGACGCCGCGGCTGCGGAAATGGACGAGATAGCGCTCATGGTCGACCGCCGCGACGCGGGCGACGAACTTGACCGCAACACCCATCGCCGCGAGCCAGACCGCCTGGTTGGCCGCAGAGCCCCCCGGCCGCGAGCGTATCGTGGCGCCCCGGTCCGAGCCGCGCACCACCGGCCCCTCGGGCATGGCGATGATGTCGGTGATCACGTCGCCGACGACGAGGACGTCGGCACTCATCCGGCGGCTGCCGCGGCGAGGGCGACCGCGATCGAGGCGGCCACCCGGGCGTTATTTTCGACCAGCGCGATGTTGGAGACGAGGCTCTTGCCTTCGGTCAGCTCGAAGATCCGCTTGAGCAGGTAAGGTGTCAGCGCCTTGCGCGAGATGCCGCCCTTGTCGGCGTCGACCAGCGCCGCCTCGATGGTGTCGGCGATCATGTCGGGGTCGAGCGCGTCCTCGGCACAGATCGGGTTGCCGATCAGCACGCCGCCCATGCCAAGCGAGAACTGCGTCTCGATCAGCCGGGCGACTTCCGCCGGGGTGTCGAGCCGCTTGTCGACCGGAAAGCCGCTCGAGCGGGTCCAGAAGGCCGGGAACATGTCGGTGCCATAGCCGATCACCGGGACGCCCTTGGTTTCGAGCACTTCGAGCGTCTTGGCGATATCGAGGATCGCCTTGGCGCCGGCGCAGACAACGGCGACGGGGGTACGGCTCAGCTCCTCGAGATCGGCCGAAATGTCGAAGGTCGATTCCGCGCCGCGATGCACGCCGCCAATGCCGCCGGTCGCAAACAGCTGGATGCCGGCCATGTCGCAGGCCTGCATGGTGGTGGCGACGGTGGTTCCGGCGACGACGCCGGCATTGAGGATCGCCGCGACGTCGCGCCGCGACGCCTTGGCCGCCTTGGCGCCGGTTTCGGCCAGCCGCTGCAGGTCGGCATCGCCCAGCCCCACCCGGAAGGCGCCATCCATGATGGCAATGGTCGCAGGCACCGCGCCGCCGCTCCGCACGATCGCCTCGACCTTGCGGGCCATGTCGAGATTTTGCGGAAACGGCATGCCGTGGGTGATGATCGTCGACTCGAGCGCGACAACGGGGCGCCCGCCGGAGAGGGCATCGGCGACTTCGGGGCTGATCTTGAGAAAACTCGACTGCGGCACGCGAGAAATGTCCGATTTTGACCGTGGAGGGTTCTTTAGATGGCGCGGGCGGCACGTCGTCAAGGGCCGGACGAAAAGCGCCGTCGCGATGTCTTGTCCCCGCAAATTATTGGCACTAGGGTCGAAAGCAATTGCAACGCTCGATCCCGGGGCACTTCGCTGAACACCAGAGCCTTTGGTCCGGATCGTCCTCCGGATTTGTTCCCGCCCCGTCGAGGGCAAATTGCTGCCCGACGCGCCCAAGGCGATTCCGTTCGCCGCCTGGCCGACACCGCGTTTCCCGCGCTTTCATCCCCAGCCGCTGCAGTCCCCTCTGCGGCGGCTCGGCTTTTCCACGCTCCCCGCGTATCGGCGGGATCTATAAGGAGACCCACCATGATCAAGTCGCTCGCCCTCGCCGCCGGCGCGCTGCTGCTCGCCGGCACCGCCGCGTTGGCGCAGGAAGAAAAAGTCCTCAACGTCTACAACTGGTCGGACTACATCGCCGACGACACGATCGCCAAGTTCGAGGCCGAGACCGGCATTCACGTCAATTACGACGTCTATGACAGCAACGAGATTCTCGAGGCGAAGTTGCTCGCCGGCAATTCGGGTTACGACGTGGTGGTGCCCTCGGCCAATTTCCTCGAGCGCCAGATCGCCGCGGGGATCTTTGCGACGCTCGACAAGTCGAAGCTCCCCAACCTCAAGAACATGGACCCGGCCGGCATGGCGGCGGTGGCGGTGCACGACCCCGACAACGCCCATTCGGTCCCCTACATGACCTTCACTATCGGCATCGGCTACAACGTCGACAAGCTGAAGGAGCGGCTGGGCGACGTGCCGGTGAACACCTGGGACATCGTGTTCAAGCCCGAGAACGCCAAGAAGCTCCAGGATTGCGGCATCGCCTTCCTCGACAGCCCGTCCGAGATCATGGCGTCGGCGCTCAAATACCTCGGCAAGGATCCCAACTCGGAAAGCCCGGATGACCTCAAGGCAGCCTCCGACCTGATGATGTCGATCCGCCCCTATGTGCGCTATTTCCACTCGAGCCAGTATATCGACGATCTGGGCAATGGCGAAATCTGCGTCGCCGTCGGCTATTCGGGCGACGTGTTCATCGCCAAGGACTCGGCCGAAAAGGCCAATGCCGGCGTCAAGGTCGACTACGTGATCCCCAAGGAAGGCGCGCTCTCCTCGTTCGACCTGCTGGCGATCCCGGCCGATGCCCAGCATCCCGACAACGCCCACAAGTTCATCGACTTCATGATGCGCCCCGAGATCATCGCGGCCGTCTCCGACTTCGTGTTCTACGCCAACCTCAACAAGGAGGCGACGCAGTTCGTCTCCGACGACGTCAAGACCAACCCCAATATCTATCCGCCCGACGACGTGAAGAAGAACCTCTTCGCGCTCAAGGCCCACACCCCCGACTTCGACCGCGAACTGACCCGCGCCTGGACGCGGATCAAGACCGGCCAGTAGGACCCACCCTGGGCGGGGCCACGGCTCCGCCCCTTTCCATTGCGAGACACGAATGGCCAAGAAGCCGCAGATCGCCGCTGACACGAGACCCTGGCGCGAGCCGGGAGCGAAGCCCTTCGTCCGCATCCGCAACGTCACCAAGAAGTTCGGCGACATCGCCGCCGTCAACGACGTCTCGCTCGACATCTTCAAGGGCGAGCTGTTTTGCCTCCTCGGCGGATCGGGCTCGGGCAAATCGACACTGTTGCGCATGCTCGCCGGCTTTGAAGCGCCGACCTCGGGTTCGATCGAGATCGACGGCCAGAACATGGCGGACGTGCCGCCCTATGACCGGCCGGTCAACATGATGTTCCAGTCCTACGCGCTGTTCCCGCACATGACGGTCGAGCAGAACGTCGCCTATGGGCTGAAGCGCGACGGCCTGCCCAAGGCGGAGATCGCGGCGCGCGTTGCCGAACTCCTGCATCTGGTCAAGCTCGACGACTACGGCCGGCGCAAGCCCAACCAGCTCTCGGGCGGCCAGCGCCAGCGCGTGGCGCTTGCCCGCGCTCTCGCCAAGCGCCCAAAGCTGCTGCTGCTCGACGAGCCGCTCGGCGCCCTCGACAAGAAGCTGCGCGAGGAAACCCAGTTCGAACTGGTCAAGATCCAGGAGACGCTGGGCGTCACCTTCATCGTGGTCACCCACGACCAGGAAGAGGCGATGAGCCTTGCGACCCGCATCGGCGTCATGAACCAGGGCGAGATCGCCATGGTCGGCGAGCCGACCGAGATCTACGAATTCCCCAACAGCCGGTTCGTTGCCAACTTCATCGGCTCGGCCAACATGTTCGAGGGCGTGGTCATCGAGGACGAGCCCGACCATGTGCGAATCCGCTCGGCCGACCTCGGCACCGACATCTATGTCGGCCACGGCGTCGACTGCGCGCCCGACCAGATCCTGTGGTGGGCGATCCGCCCCGAAAAGATTCGGCTGACGCGCGAGCGGCCCGAGCCCGACCCGGGCATTCCCAACGACGCCAACATCCTCAAGGGTTTCGTCGAGGACATCGCCTATCTGGGCGACATGACGGTCTACCAGGTGCGGCTCGACAACGGCAAATACATGCGCGTCACCAAGGCCAATGCGCTGCGCGGCGATCCCGACGCGATCAGCTGGGACGAGCCGGTCTGGGCGAGCTGGGCGGGTGCCTCCGGCTCGGTGCTGGTCTCGTGACGGCGACCTTGCTGCCCACCGCAGCGCCGCGCCGGCCGTGGACTTTCCTCAAGCGCTGGCTGGGAGCGATCGGGCTCAGCGGCCGCGCGCTGGTGATCGGCGCGCCGGCGCTGTGGCTGACGGTGTTCTTCCTGATCCCGCTGCTGATCGTCCTGCAGGTGTCGCTCAGCCAGTCGGCGATCGCCATTCCGCCCTACCTGCCGCTGATCACCACCGACGCCAAGGGCACGGTGCAGGCAACGCTGCATCTCAGCAATTTCCTCAGGTTGTTCCAGGACAACCTCTACATCCTCGCCTATCTCAACTCGCTCAAGATCGCCTTCATCTCGACGGTGTTCGCGCTGCTCATCGGCTACCCGATCGCCTATTTCGCGCTCGTCCGACCGCTGGCGCAACGTCTTTCTGATGCTGATCATCCTGCCATTCTGGAGCTCGTTCCTGTTGCGCGTCTACGCCTGGATCGGCTTTCTGAAGAACGAGGGCGTGATCAACAATTTCCTCGAGTGGGTCGGCGTCATCCATGCGCCGATCCCGATGATCCAGACCGACTTCGCCGTCTATGTGGGGATCGTCTACACCTACCTGCCCTTCATGATCCTGCCGCTCTACACCAATCTGGTAAAGCTCGACGAGAGCCTGCTCGAGGCCTCCGCCGACCTTGGCGCACGACCGTTCCGCACCTTCATGTCGATCACCCTGCCGCTCTCGATGCCGGGGATCGTCGCCGGCTCGATGCTGGTGTTCATTCCGGCGATCGGCGAATACGTCATCCCCTCGCTGCTGGGCGGACCGGGCACATTGATGATCGGCCGCGTCCTGTTCGACGAATTCTTCTCCAACCGCGACTGGCCCATGGCGTCGGCCCTTGCCTTCGCCATGCTGCTGGTCGTCGTGGTTCCCATCATGGTGCTGCAGAGTGCCCAGAGCGCCGTGGTGACCCGCAAATGAAGCGCGGTCCACTGATCCCCATCATCGCCGCGCTTGGGTTCGTCTTTCTCTACGCGCCGATCATTTCGCTGGTGGTGTTCTCGTTCAACGACAACCGGCTGGTGACGGTCTGGGGCGGCTTCACCACGAAATGGTATGGCGAGCTGTTCGCCAACACCAAGCTGCTGGCCGCGGCGGGGCGCTCGCTCGAGATCGCGACCATCGCCGCCTCGATCGCTCTCGTGCTGGGGACGCTCTGCGCCGTGGCGCTGGTGCGCTTCCGCCGCTTCCGCGGCCGCGCCGTGCTCGCGGGCACCATCGCCGCGCCGCTGGTGATGCCCGACGTCATCACCGGGCTTGCGCTGCTGCTGCTGTTCGCCACCTCACGCGCCTTGATCGGCTGGCCGATGCAGAGCGGCATCCCGACCATCATTATCGCCCATTCGGTGACCTGCATGGCCTATGTGACGGTGGTGGTGCAGTCGCGGCTGAGCGAGCTGGATTTGAGCCTCGAGGAAGCCGCGATGGACCTCGGCGCAACGCCCGTCCGGGTGTTCTTCGACATCACGCTGCCCATCATCGCCCCGGCCCTCGTGTCGGGCTGGCTGCTCGGCTTCACCATCTCGCTCGACGACGTGGTGATCGCCCAGTTCGTCTCGGGCCCCGGCTCGACCACGCTGCCGATGGAGATCTTCTCGAAAGTGCGGCTGGGCGTCTCGCCCGACATCAACGCCCTCGCCACCATCATCATCGGCATCGTCGCCATCGGGGTGGGGATCGCCACGGTGCTGCAATTGCGGCGGCCGAAGGTGGCACGGAGCTAGCCGAGGCACGCGACCCACTGAAATAAACTCACCGGACCGGGGCGGCGCAACCACCTTGCGCCGCTGATGGGCCGCGCGACCGCCCCTGCGGGCCATGGAAGCGCAAATTTCCTCATTGGCCCGCTTCGGCGACCGGATCGTTCCGCCGATGCGGCTTGATCGGGGGGTCGCAGCGGCCTATTCTTATATCGTTGGTTCACGATGGACCAATGTCAATGTTCTCAGGGCGGGGCGAAATTCCCCACCGGCGGTAATGGCGGCAACGCCTAGCCCGCGAGCGCCTTCGAGCGGAGCGTGGTCAGAAAAAGTGGTTGCCGGTTTTTCGGTGCGACCACGCGACCACTCAAAGACCGAAGGGTCAGCAGATTTGGGTGCGATCCCCAAGCCGACGGTATAGTCCGGATGAAAGAGAACGGGTTTTGAGCCTTGCCGGGCTCCGTCTCCTATTGGAGCGGCCGGCTGGTCGCGATCCCGTCCGTAACCCCTGAGGAAAACTGGTTACGAAAGGATCGTTATGAGCCAGATTTCCTCTGCTTCCTCCAAGGGGGCCATCACCGGCCCCGTACTGATGTTCGTCGCAAGCCTCGCGCTCGCGGCCAGCAATATCCCGCAATCGCTGCTGCCCACGCCCGTGCAATATGGCGGCTTCGGCATGGCCTCGACCGGCATGGCGTTCTGGCAGTACCTGATCGCCACCCTGTTCGCGCTGCCGCTGATCATGCGGATCGGCCTCAAGAACCTCAAGACCCGCCACCCGCTGGCGCATGAAATCCGCGCTTTCGTCTCGGCGCTGGGCGTCCACGTCTTCGTCTACGGCTTCGCCTCGGGCGTGCCGATCTGGCAGATGGTGACGCTGCTCTCGACCGGGCCGCTGTTCATCATCCTGGGCTCAACGCTGTTCCTCGGCGAACGGGCCTCGACCGCCCGCATCGCCGCATCGCTGGTGGCGTTTGCCGGTGCGATCATCGTTTCGGGTGTCGGCGCCGAAGGCCTGACGCTGCTGACCCTGGTGCCGATCGCGGCCGCAGCGCTCTGGGCAGTCACGGACGTCCTCACCAAATACCTGTCGCGCGAGGAACCGCCCGAGACGCTGACGCTGTCGCTGCTGGTCTTGATCACGCCCAACCATCTGCTGATCCTCTTGGTCGCGACGCTCGCCGCCTGGCTGGTGCCCTCGCTGGTCCCGGCCGGATTGGCCACCGGCTTTCCGTTCCAGCTGCCGACCGGTGCGGGGCTGTGGATCCTCCTCGCCCTCGGTATTCTGACGGCGGTCGCGCAGTATCTGCTGAGTGCCGCCTACAAGGTGGCCGACGCGACCTACCTCCAGCCCTTCGGCGACCTGAAGGTGCCGTTGAGCGCCCTGCTCGGCTGGGTCCTCCTCGGTCAGGTGCCCTCGGTCTGGTTCTGGCCGGGCGCTGCGCTGATCGTTGCCGCGTCGGCGTTCATCTTCTACGTCGAAGCCGGCAACAAGCCGCAGCGGCTCGCCGCCGCCTAGGCGTCGTCACGGGGCCCGATCTGTTCGTTGGGCCCCACCACGACCTGGTCGAAATCGATGATCGAGCCGGTCATCAGCCCGGACTCGTCGCTCGCGAGGTAGGCGACAGCGCGCGCCACCTCGTCGGGCTTCATCAGCCGCCCCCAGGGGCGGCCTTTTTCTGCGGTCTCGAGCCAGTCCTCGGCGGCGCCGTGGAAGCGCTTCAGCGTCACGTGCTCGCCGGGGGTGTCGACCCAGCCGATGTTGAGACCGTTGACCTTGATGCGGCGGTTGGACACCGAGTGCGCAAAGTTCTTGGTCAGCGTCACCAGCGCGCCCTTGCTGGCGCTGTAGGGGGTGAGGAAGGTTGTGCCGCCATGCGCGTTGACCGAAATGATGTTGACCATGACGCCGGCGATGCGCTCCCGTTCCATGACCTTGAGCGCCGCCTGCATCAGAAAGAACGGCGCCCGCAC
>JANXSI010000540.1 GCA_025352765.1 Devosia sp.
CCGTGGGCCCAGGCACACAGCGCTGCCGCAAGGCCATAGTTGGGTTCGAATTCGAGGGCGCGTGTCAGATACTCGATGGCCTGCGGATTTTCGGTCATTCGATGCGCCCATAGATGGGGATAAGCGCGCATCACCAGATCATAGGCGGCCAGCGTCTCTGGCCGTTTCGAGCGCGCCCGCTCGACTTCTGCCCGGCGGATCGAGGGGTGGAGGGCGCTGGCGACTTCGGCCGCGATGCGGTCTTGCAAGTCGAAGAGATCGGACACCGCGCCGTCGACGCGTGTGGACCAGATGTGGTTGGCCGTTTCGGCCTCGATCAGCTGCGCCGTGATCCGCACCCTCTCGCCGACCCGCCGCACACTGCCTTCGACCGCGTAGCGGACACCCAGCTCACGGCCGACCTGCCGGATGTCGATCGGACGCCCCTTGTAGGAAAAGGCCGAATTGCGAGCGATGACGAAGAAGTCGCGGATGCGCGACAGGGTGGCTGTGATCTCCTCGACCACCGCGTCGGCGAAATAGGCCTGGTCGGCTTCACCCGACAAATTGTCGAAGGGCAAGACTACGACGGAAGGGCGAGTGGATGGCGGGACCGCCGGTATCGCGGCCTTGGGTTTGGGCGCCAGCCCGCCTGGGTGCCACACATAGATCCGGACCGTCTTTGAGACGTTCTTGAGATCCACGGGCCCCAGATCGGTGAACTGCAGGTCCGACCGACCATCGAGGTATTGATGCATCCATTTGGTGATGGCCATCCCGCCGGGCGGACAGACCGCTTGCACCCGCACCGCGAGGTTGACCCCCGACCCGTAGAGGTCGTCGCCGGCCACCAGCACGTCTGCCAGCACGATGCCGGCGCGGACCTCGAAATGGCCGCCACCCGGCACCTTGAGCTTTCTTTCGAACAGCTCGGTCTGCATGTCCGAGACCCATTCGACCGCCGCCACGACACTCTGGAACTCGGCAAGCAGGCCGTCGCCCATGGTCTTGAACACCTTGCCGCCATAGCGGCCGATGTTGCGCGCGACGAGCCGATCGTAGACCCGCTGCACGAGGCGCAGGGTCTGCCGTTCATTGATCTCGGTCAGACGGGAATAAGCAACCACATCGAGCGAGACGATCGGGACCAATCGGCGGTCCGCCTGTGCCATCTATGTCCGCCCCCCAGAGGCGTTCGAGCAAATCCGAACCGGACTAAACAATGCCGGCAACGCAAAATAATCCCAGGCCCGCTGACTATGGGGTCGTCAATACTTCGAGTTCCTGCGGCTGGCCCGGCTGAACCTGAAAGGCCCGATTGTAAACTTTGTCGCCGCGCTTCGCGAAAACCAGATAGTCGCCTTCCTGAAGCACCGTCGAGGGGAAAGCCCCCGTGTTGGTAAAAACCGAGGTGCCATCGGCCGTCTTGACTGTCCAGTCGACGTCGGCAATCGCTTCCCCGCCGGCTTCGCTGACGAGTTTGAACGACGTCTGGGCGGCACGGTGATAGAGCGTCGCATCCGTCATCTGGCCCGCCTCGACCCGCAGGTCGGCCCGCACGACGGCGTTGACGTCGCCGAAATACGAGATGATGTGGTAAGTCCCGGCGTTGACCGTGATGATGTCGTTGGCGGCCAGATTCTGGGCCACGAGCGCGCGATCGGCGTCGCTCTGGCCCGCCGTGAAGACATCGAAATGCAGCAGGTTGATCGGGATCGCCACGTCGCCGTTGATCGCTGCATTGAGCCTCAGGCCCCCGACATCGAGGATGATCGACTTGTCGTTCTGGCCCTCGGTCACGGTAAGCGTGTCGCTGGCCTGCGCGCGCCCGTACGCCACGTGAACGACATAGTTTCCGGGAGCCAGTTTGACTTTGGCGACCGCATCGTCGGATTTTGCGGCCAGTCCCAATTGCCCATTGGTGTCGGGCTTGGTCTCGAAGATCCGCCAGGTGAGGCCCTGTTCGATGGTACTGCCGCCGTCGGTAATCAGGGCCGACAGCGTGACCGGCTGTGGATCGGTAACGGCTGCGATAGCCGCGGTTGCGGTCGGTGGCGTCACTGGAACAGTCTGCACCGAGCGGGTGGTCGGTTCCGCCGGCAATTGCGTCTGGTCGGGCAGGGCTGTGCCCGAGTCGGCGGGTACGCCGTCCTGGTCACTGACGACCGGCGCATGAAACAGCGGCATGGGCGCCGGCATGGTGGGCGCGTCCTGCCCAAGGACAGGCGACGCTCCAAACAGGGCGAGCATTGCCAAGACGCGCCAGAATTTCACGCCGATCCCCTAACACCGCGCCCCCGGGTGGCGTATCGCTACCCCTCGATTGGGGAAAAGCTGTGTCATAAGCACAGGGCCCTCGCAAGGATTGAAAAATGCCCGCTAACGCCGCTTTGCGCG
>JANXSI010000541.1 GCA_025352765.1 Devosia sp.
GTGCCAACGGGCGTCCCCTTCGACCTGGAATACCCATGGGTCCCGAAATGCCTGATCAGGCCATATCGTCGGGTCGAGCATCTCATGAAATCTGGGGTCCGCCTCCAAGAGCGGATTTGAGCCAAGCTTTTGCCACGAAAGTAGGTCGGTTGAAGTCGCGGCACCTATGCGCTGTACGAGCATCCGCTCACCCCGACAGATCCCGGTGTAAAACATCATCCACTGGCCATCCGGACGTCTGATCACGCTCCCCGTCCAAATTGCCCCGTCGTCCCATGCGGGTGCCGGGCTAGCGGCTAGCGCTGGCTGGACCTCACGCCACTCACGGAGATCGGGCGATACGGCGTGCCCTACCGATGCGTAGAAGTGACGGTGCTCCGGGTTAGGGATATTCCGCGGGGCGTTGAGAAAGAACAGGTGGTAGTTTTCACCGTCAAAGGCTGTCCAAAAGTCCCAGTTATAACGATCGTCTAGACTGAACGACATGGCTATCCCTTGATGGCGCTGCTCACGACGGACTGAATGAACCATCGTTGGAAAGCGAAGTAGACGATGAGGATTGGTAAGCTCATCATGGTTGCGAACGCCATGATGTCGCCCCAGTGAGGCAGGTTGCTGCCCGTGAAGAACTGCGCAAGCCCTAGGGACACCGGCTGAACCTCCGGTCCGCGAGTTGTCATGATTGGCCAAAGATAGGCGTTCCAGAACTCGAGACTCTGGAGGATGACCACGGTCGCGATCACGGGCAGACTGAGAGGGAGGGCAATAGACCAATATATTCGTAGCGGCGAGGCGCCGTCGATATACGCAGCCTCATCCAAGTCCTTGGGCAGTTTCGCGAAGAACTGGTAGAACAGGTAGATTGAGAATGGGTGCGCGATGAATGGGACGATCTGGACCTGGTAGGTGTTTACCCAACCGATCTGATTGACCATCAGAAGGAGGGGTATGGCTAGCGCCTCCATCGGAATGATGATTAGAGCGACGACCACACTCAGCAGGGCTGCCTGTCCTCGGAACTTGAGGCGCGACAAGGCGAACCCCGCCGCCGAATTGACGAAGATGCCTGGCACGACGATCAGCCCGACGATCAAGGCGGAATTCCCTAGAAACCTTAAAAACGGCAGGTGCTTGTCGCTCAAGACATCGATGAAGTTTTGGAGGCTCATTTCCTGGGGCAGGACGTAGAAGGCCTTTATCGACCCAAGGTCGCGAAGAATCTGGATCTCGTCTGGCTTAAGAGCTGTCGCAAACATCAGTGCCAGGGGCGCCATAACAATGATCGCGAGGCCGATCGCGAGCACCAATCGGACGAAGCGCTCGAATGGGGTGCTCATCTGATTTCGCGGTCCTCTTGCAAGAAAATTCGCTGAAGGCTCGAGATCATCAGGATGATGACGAACATCGTGACTGAGGCCGCAGCTGCAAGGCCTACGCGACCTTTGATGAACCCGGTTTCGTAGATGAACCGGACCACCGTTTGCGTCACGCCAAGCGGTCCGCCATGCGTCATGAGGTCGACTTGAGTGAAGAGCTTGAAGGCGAAGATCGTTGTCGTAATACCAACAAAGATGTGGGTGTTGCGCAAACCCGGCATGGTTACGTGGCGAAACTCGTCCCAGCGGCGCGCTCCGTCAACTCTTGCGGCCTCGTATAGGTCCGGATTGATCTGCTGGAGACCCGCCAGGTAGATGACCATTTGAAAGCCGAACCCCTGCCACATCGAAAGTGCGAGGATCGACCCCATGGCAAGTCTGACGTCGTGCAACCAATCAAAGCCGGCCACACTCCCAAAGCTGACCGAGCGAACGACCGCGTTAAAGAAACCCTCCGTTTGGTAAAGGTTGGTCCAGATCACCGAGACGACGACCATCGCGATCACGGTGGGCAGAAAGAATATCGACCGAAATGCGTTTCGCGCGGGTAGAGCGCCGTTGATGAGAAGGGCGGCACCAAGTGCAAGTCCGCACTGCAGAGGAACAATGAGAACGGCAAAAAGGGCGGTATTGAAAAACGCCTGGAGGAACTCAGGTGAGCTGATCAGATTGGTGTAGTTGTCCAAGCCGATGAGTCTCGTCGGAAGGTTCGGATTTGAAACCAGGCGCTGGCTGGTGAAAGAGAGTCCCGCCGAAAGGGCGAAGGGCAGTAAGATAAAGATCAAGCAGAGCACTACCGCGGTGCCGACCATTGCCCACGCATACCAGCTCGCTCGGTTCCCGGTCGTCATTCGCACGCTTTCGAAAAAGACCGGGACTGGCGAATTTTTGCCAGTCCCGGCCAGGGGGGAGGAGCTTATTTGCCGAACGGCGGGTAACCGCTGTTCGCGGCAGTGTCTTCGTCGATGGCTTTGGCAGCCTTATCAAGAGATGCCTTCACGTCAGCGCCGTTGACGACGTCGTCGACCGCCTGAGCGAATGCCGCGGTGATGGCCGGATAGCCAGGGTATGCGGGACGCGGCACCGCCACCGAGGCGAGCTGGGCCGAATACAGGCTGAGAGCTCCGCCGGGCTTGAAATTCGCCGACATATTAATGGCTGTCTTGGTCGCTGGCACCGCGCCGTCCTGATCGGTGAGGGCAACGAGATTTTCTGGCTGCATGAGGAACTGCAACAGGGCTGCGGCTTCCTTCGGATGTGCGGAAGACTTCGGGATACCCCAGCACCAGGAACCCATGCCGGTAACCTGCTTGGTGCCGAATTTCGGCATGGGCAACAGCACCAGGTCGTCCCCGAGCGCCTTCTTGTGTGGAGTCCACATCCAGTGCCCGACGAGCGAAATTGCCGCGGTTCTCTTGCCGTAGAACGCGTCGTCACCATCAGCGGCTGGAACCACCCACCCGTTCTTCACCCACGTCTGCAGATGAGTGAGAGCATCGATCGCTCCCTGCGAATTGATCGTCCCCTCAGCTTTCCAGGTCGTGCGATTGATGAGGTCGGCACCAAAAGACTGGATCATGGGCGAAAGGCCGTAAGTATACCACTCCCCCTTGCCGTAGTTGAGCTTCAGATCCAGCGGATGGGTAATACCGGGGACCTTTGCGAGCTTGGCAAGCGCGTCTTCAAACTCAGCGAGGGTCCAGGCATCGTCGACGCCTTTGGGGATGCGCACGCCGGCCTTTTCGAGGTCTGCCTTGTTTGCCCACAACGCCAAACCACTGTCGATCTGGCCCAGTGAATAGAGCTTTCCATCAGGCGCATAAGTGCCCTGTGCGATCACAGACGGCAGCGTATCATCGAGCAGCGCTTTCGGCAGCAGATCGTTGAGGGGCACAATGTAGCCAGACCAAGCATAGTTGGCGTAGTTTGGACCGTCAAAGTCCAGAAGATCCGGCAATCCACCGGAGATGGCGGCAGCTTGAACCTGCTCATTGTAAGACTTGCCCGCCAGGAATGCCAGTTCCGCGGTCATGTCAGGGTGAGCAGCGTTCCACGCATCGATAAGTTTCGATGTGACGATACGCTCACCGTCGCTATCACCCGCATGGTACCAGACTTTTAACAGCGCCGCCGCGCTTGCACTACCCGCCAGAGCCAGCGTCATCCCAGCCAGAACTCCTCCGGCAATTAGAATAGACTTCCATTTCATTCGGTAACCTCCCTTAGTGGCATTCGCCGTTGGTGAACTCAGATCAGGCAGCTCGAGGCGGCGCACATGACTGCCGCTCAACCAGCCTTGTAGGAATAGTTGTCGAGTGAGACGGGCCCGTAGAGCCGCCCTTGAGTAGGCGGCGCACGGCCTCGCGGCCCATTTCGAAATAGGGAAGATCGATCGTTGTCAGTCCGGGATGGAGTTTTGCCGAGATCATTTTGAAGTCGTCGAAACCGATGACCGACAAGTCTCTGGGAATTCGTAAGCCGACCTCGGCTGCCGCGCCGAACACCTGCATTGCCATTTGATCATTGGCGCAGATGATAGCCGTCGGCCGGTCCTCGCCCCGCAGCAACTGAACCGCCGACTCGAAAGCGTGGTCTTGCTGGAAGGAGTCAGACCCAGAAATGGCCTCAATCACACGCTCTTTCGGTAGCTCAATTCCTCTGGACTTCAGCTCGGATCGGACCCCATCGAGCCTCAGCGACGTGACCATTAGCGCACTATCAAAGGTGAGAACGGCGATGTTCCGATGCCCTAAATCGGCGAGGTGTGCCGCCTGCAGACGCCCCCCTTCCCGCTCGTCAGCAAGGACGGTAGGCAGGCGCTCTTTGTCGCTGTAGCAGTTCACCAGAACGAAGCGGAAGTTGCCGCCCGGCAGGGTGTCGGTCACTTCGTGATGGTAGACGGTCGCGTAAACGATCTCCGTCACGCCATGTTCGCGAAACATCCGCCAGTAGTCTGCGGCGACCGCAGGGTCGTCGTTGCTATTGCCGATGAGGAGGTGCCTCCCCTGGCTCTCCACTTCGGATTGAACACCTCGGATTATGTCGACGGAGTATGGCGTCGTTGCCACAACGTCAGTGACAAGGCCCACGATCGCGGCGCTTCCCGTCCTCATACGACGAGCGGCCAAATCAGGCACATAGCCGAGCTCGGCAGCGATTCTTAAGATAGAATCTCGCGTTTCCGCGCTTGCACCTGGCTGGCCGCGCAAAATTCGAGAGACGGTCGTCGCCGAAACGCCCGCTCTCGAAGCCACCCCTTTGAGTCCTATCGAAACCATACCATAGCCCATCCTCACGAACTCGATCGGAGGGCATTCCCATTTCTAGTTCAACGTTAAAGTTTATCGTTGAACCAATCCGGGTTTTGAACTACAGCGTCACGAAATTCGGTCTCTGGAGCCAGATTGGTCTCGAGGGCATGCAGAGAACAGCCCGATCGTGTCATGCCAGCCGGTGCTAGGTAGCCCGATGGATAGCGCCGAAATGGCCGTCGGGTCTGCGCTCGGGGCACTGGTGGCCGCATTGCTAGGCGTTACGACGGCGCCGATCATTGGGATCGTCAAATAGGATCGCACCGATACCGAGGCCCACAGCACGCCCCTCATCGGGCAGATGATCGCGTCTGCCCGCGCGGGCGCCGAGGTCATAGCGTTCGATGCGACGCGGCGGCAAGGGCCGGTGAAGGAGCCTATTGTGAGGCACCGAACGGTAACCAGGCGCCGAGCGGGTAACGCAATAAAACAGTCATTTTGAGGTGGCCCTGATAGGCGCTGATGATGACCCCACCTCCGCGACCGGTATCAGAGCCAAATCATTTAGGTAAGCCGCAGCAACTCGAGGGTCAGTGTTCGATGCCGACTTGCACTAAAGGGGTGGAAGAGTCGAATGTTGCCTAAAGAAGTTTTCTTCGAACCAGCTATGCTACCGAGTGGACGCGATTGCGCGTTCCTAGCCCGTCTTATTCACACTGACGACGGGCTATGTCCGATGCTGGCCGGCTGAGCCGCGCGCGCGGGTTCGCACTGCGCCTTTTTCATCGCGTTGTGGCCTGATGTTTTGATCTCCGAGTGGGTTGGGACGAAGGGTTGG
>JANXSI010000551.1 GCA_025352765.1 Devosia sp.
CCGCTGCCATCGGCGCCTCGTCAGCACCTCACGGGAGATGACGGCAGCGGGGGCATTATGCGCCCGCTGGGAAGGTGGTCGATAAGTTGGGCGAGAATTCGTGGAAGGGATTGGGAGGATTGAAGAATTGGCGGCGGCCGCGTGTCACTTAGCCATCCGCGATGCCGGTAATCTGGCCTCCCTCCCCCTTGCGGGGAGGGATGGGGTGGGGGTTGGAGAGCCCGGTGCCCATCCGGAGTGACCGGGCTCCTCGCCCCCCACCCTTGATCCCTCCCCGCAAGGGGGAGGGAGACGACTGAGGGATCGGCTTAAGTGACACTGCCCCGTCGCCAATTCCCCAATCCTCCCAATCCCTTCCACGAATTCTCGCCCAACTTATCGACCACCTTCACAGCGGGCGCATAATGCCCCTGCTGCCGTCATCTCCCGTGAGGTGCTGACGAGGCGCCGATGGCAGCGGTGGTGGAGCGGTGGTCGCACCTCTCGTGGACCCGATGTCCTGCGCGACGGGTAAGTCCCCGTTCCTCGGCCGGGCGTCCTTACAGCCACCGCGGAAGAGCGCTGGGTGTCTCACCAAAACACCCAACAGTTCGGAGGCGCCCAGCGCTCTCCGTTCGCGGCTCACCTTTGAGCCGCGAAGGCATACCCCGGAGCCGCAGGGCTGCCGGGAGCCTCCGCTCGTCCAGTCCCAGCCGTTCAGATCTGGTCCAGCGCGAAGCTCAGATCCTTGATCAGGTCGTCGGCATTCTCGAGGCCGACCGACAGCCGCAGCAGGCCCGGCGTGATGCCGCTTTCGAGCCGCACCTCTTCGGTGAAGCGGGCATGCGTGGTGGTGCCGGGATGCGTGATCAGCGACTTGGCGTCGCCCAGATTGTTCGAGATCAGGATCACCGCCAGGGAGTCCGAGAGCTTGAAGGCCGCCTCACGTCCGCCCTTGACCTCGAGCGCCACCAGCGTCGAGCCGGCACTCATCTGCCGCTTCGCCACTTCGTACTGCGGATGCGAGGGATGGAACGGGTAGGAAATCCGCTCGAGCTTGGGATGGGTGGCGAGGAAGTCCGCGACTTTCACCGCGCTCGCCGTCATCTGGCTGACCCTGAGCGGCAGCGTTTCGAGCCCCTTGAGCAGCACCCAGGCATTGAACGGCGAGATCGACGGGCCGGTCTGCCGCAGCAGCGTGTGCAGCTCGCCGGTGATCAGCTCCTTGGAGCCGAGCACGATGCCGCCCAGCGTCCGGCCCTGCCCATCGATGTGCTTGGTCGCCGAATACGAAACGAGATCGGCGCCCAGCTGAAGCGGATGCTGCAGCAGCGGCGTCGCGAAGACATTGTCGACTAGGAGCTTGGCACCATGGGCGTGGGCAATCTCCGCCACCGCCGCGATATCGACCAGTTCAAGCGTCGGGTTGGTCGGCGTCTCGATGAACACCAGCTTGGTGTTCTTCTGCATCGCCGCCTCGAAATTCTTCGGGTCGCGGCCATCGACCAGCGTCGAGGCAACGCCCCAGCGCGGCATGAAATCTTCGACCACATAGCGGCAACCGCCGAACAGTGCCCGCGACGCAACGATGTGGTCGCCGGCCCGCACCTGGCTCATCACCGCATTGGTGACCGCCGACATGCCGGTCGCGAACGCCCGCGCCGCCTCGGCGCCCTCGAGCAGCGCCATGCGGTCCTGGAACACGTCGACCGTCGGGTTGGCAAAGCGCGAGTAGTTGTGCGCGCCCGGGATCTTGTTGAGGAACAGGTTCTCGGCATGCTGCGAGCTCGGGTAGGAGTAGCCCGAGTTCATGAAGATCGGCTCGCTCGTCTCGTTGAACGCCGTGCGGTGCACGCCGCCATGAACGAGCTGCGTCTCCGGCGACAAGGCCTTGGGATCGCTCAGCGGATTCTTCGGGTTCGGCATCGGGTCGCTCCAGACAAAAAAACCGGCACGCATTCAGCGGCCGGCGTCGAGCACGGGTCCCTTTAGCAATTTGTTTAAAGTGGCTGCAATCAGACCGGCCAAATCACCACTGGGCATTGCATTATGCCGCTTGCCGCTTGGCGTCAATCGCGCGGGTTGCTAGGCAGGAGCATGGCAAATGACCAAAATTGGGCGACCGGCGTCTTTCCGGCCCGTTTCATTGAGCGGCTGCGCGAAGCCGGCGGCATTGTCGCGCCGCCGTTCGACGCCGACCAGGTGCAGCCCGCGAGCCTCGACCTCCGGCTCGGCGACATCGCCTATCGCGTCCGCTCAAGCTTTTTGCCGGGGCCCGAGCAGACCGTTGCCGAGCGCATCCGCACGCTCGAGCTGCATCGCCTCGACCTGACCAATGGCGCCGTGCTCGAGCGCGGCTGTGTCTACCTTGTGCCGCTGCAGGAGAGCCTGGCTCTGCCGCCGACCATCAGCGCCGGCGCCAACCCCAAGAGCTCGACCGGACGGCTCGACGTCTTCACCCGCGTCATCGGCGACCGGGCGCGCGGCTTCGATACCCTCACGGCCGGCTATACCGGCCCGCTCTATCTTGAGATTTCCCCCCGCACCTTCCCGGTCCGCGTGCGGCGCGGCTCGCGCCTGAGCCAGATCCGCTTCCGTGTCGGCGACACGCGTCTGACGGTCGACGAGCATAAGGCGCTGCATCGCGCCGAAACGCTGGTGTTCGACGCCAACGAGGAGGTCGGCGAAGGCGTCGCGCTGTCGATTGATTTGAAGGGCGAGGGCAGGGGCGGCCTCATCGGCTTCCGGTCCAAGCGCCACACCCCGGTCATCGATATGGACATCAAGGACACGCTGGATGTCCTCGATTATTGGGAGCCGCTGATCAATCGCGGCAGCGACGAGTTCATCCTCGACCCCGACGAGTTCTATATCCTCGTGAGCCGCGAGAGCGTTCACGTGCCGCCCGCCTTTGCCGCCGAGATGGTACCGTTCGATCCGCTGGTCGGCGAGTTCCGCGTGCACTATGCGGGGTTCTTCGATCCCGGCTTCGGCCATTCGGCCGCCGGCGGCACCGGCAGCCGCGCCGTGCTCGAGGTCCGCAGCCGCGAGGTGCCGTTCCTCCTCGGCCACGGCCAGACCATCGGCCGCCTGGTCTATGAGCGCCTGACCGAACTGCCCGACCGCCTGTACGGCTCGGGCCTTGGCTCCAACTACCAGGCGCAGACCCTCAAACTGTCGAAACACTTCCGCGCCTTCGCCCTCTAGGAGACTGTCATGACCTCGACCCGCGCTTACGCTTCCCAATCGGCGACCACTCCGCTCGGCCCCCACACCATCGAGCGGCGCGAACCCGGTCCGCACGACGTCAAGATCGACATTCTGTACTGTGGCGTCTGCCATTCCGACCTGCATATGGCGCGTGGCGAGTGGCACGGTGCGAAATTCCCCTGCGTGCCCGGCCACGAGATCGTCGGCACCGTGGTGGCGGTCGGCTCGCATGTGCGGGAATTCCAGCCCGGCGATCGTGTCGGCGTCGGCTGCATGGTCGATAGCTGCGGCGAATGCGAAAGCTGCAAGGCGGGCAACGAGCAGTACTGCTACGCCGGCAACACCGGCACCTACAACAGCCACGACAAGCATCTGGGCGGCCACACTTTCGGCGGCTACTCGGCCTCGATCACCGTCGATGAAGGCTTCGTGCTCAACATCCCGGACAATCTGCCGCTCGATGCGGCGGCACCGCTGCTCTGCGCCGGAATCACGCTCTATTCGCCGCTCAAGCACTGGCACGCCGGTCCCGGCAAGAAGGTCGGGATCATCGGACTGGGCGGGCTCGGGCACATGGGTGTCAAGATCGCCCGGGCGCTGGGTGCGCATGTGGTGATGCTCACCACCTCGCCGGAAAAGGCTGCCGATGCGCAAAAGCTCGGCGCGCACGAGGTGATCCTGTCGACCGACGCGGCGCAGATGAAGGCGGCCGAAAAGACTTTCGACCTGTTGATGAACACCGTATCGGCCTCGCACGACCTCAATGCCTATACGCGGCTGCTCAACTTCGACGGCGCCCATGTCCTGCTCGGCATCCCGCCGACGCCCTACCCGCCGCTCGATGTCGGCCGGATGATCGGCAACCGCCTGACCGTTGCTGCCTCGACCATCGGCGGCATCCGAGAGACCCAGGAAATGCTGGACTTCTGCGCCGCCCACCACATCGTCTCCGACATCGAGACCATCCGCATGGACCAGGTCAACGACGCCTACGAGCGGATGCTGAAGGGCGACGTGAAATACCGGTTCGTGATCGATATGGCGACGCTGAAGGGGGCTTGAGGATCGAGCCCTGGGCAGCCCCTCACCCGGCCTCCGCTTCGCTCGGCCACCCTCTCCCCCAAGGGGCGAGGGGAACCACTGGCTTCGGTTCTGGCGTCCCCTCGCCCCTCCGGGGGGAGGGGCAGGGTGAGGGGTGCCCAGTGCGGTGCACTCAGTACGTGGCGCGACCGCCGCTGAGGTCGAACGTTGCGCCGGTGGTGAAGGAGTTCTCGGCGCTTGCGAGCCAGGTGATCATCGAGGCGGCCTCGGTGAGTTCCAGCATCCGGCCGCGCGGGATCTTGCTGAGGATCATTTCGAGGAATTTCGGATCCTGGCTGAGCGCCATGGTGGTCTTGGCGACCGCCGGGGTCACGCAGTTGACCGCAATGTCGTACTTCGCCAGCTCCTTGCCGAGCGACTTGGTGAGCGCGATGACGCCGGCCTTGGTCGCCGAGTAGGCCGGAGCCCCCGGGTTGCCTTCCTTGCCGGCGACCGAGGCGAGGTTGACGATGCGGCCATAGCCGCCTGAAATCATGTGCGGCACGACCGTGCGGCAGACAAAGAACGTGCCGACAAGGCCGATGTGAACAACGTCCATGAACGCCTGCGGCGGGTATTCCCAGGTGTTGGCGTTGGGGCCGACGATGGCGGCGTTGTTGACCAGAATGTCGATCTTGCCGAACTTGTCGACCACCGCCTTGACCGCCGCTTCGACCGACTCGAGCTGGCCGATATTGGCGTTGACCACCTGCAGCTTGCCGGACGCTCCGTGCTTTGCCGCCAGCGCATCGAGCAGCTTCTGGTCGATGTCCCACACCGAGACCGATGCACCGCTCTCGAGCATGCGCTCGGCCACGGTGAGGCCGATGCCCTGGCCGGCTCCGGTGATGATGGCGACACGGCCGGCGAGATCGTAGCTGTTCATTGGGGAATGGTCCGCTGAGGGGAAAGGCGGGGCGCCGGACAACCGGCGCCCCAATGGTTCGCTAAAAAAGATAGGGCGCCGGACAACCGGCGCCCCGGGAGTGTGGATCAGAAGTTGTAGTTGTCGATGTTCGAGGCGTCGAACGTCGTCAGTTCGGCCTGGGTATTCATCGCGTTCTTTTCCGCGATGGTGATCTTGCCCAGGTTTTCGACCTCGAACGTGCTGCCGACTTCGTTCTTGATCGTGCCATCGAGCACGCCCAGCGCGAAGTGCACGGCCAGCCAGCCTTCGTTGTAGGGCGACCAGAGCTGGAACGCCTTGACGGTGCCGTCCTTGATGAAGTCCTTCATCTCGCTTGGCAGGCCGAGACCGGTCACGTGGACCTTGTCGGCAATGCCGCGCTGCTGGACGACCTGAGCGGCCGCCGCGACGCCCACCGTCGTCGGCGCGATCACGCCCACGAGGTTGGGGTAGTTGGACAAGAGGGCTTCCATTTCGGTGGTCGACTTCTCGGGCTGATCATCGCCGTAGACGGTGGCGACCAACTTCATGTCCTTGTACTTCGCGTCGTTCTTCAGCGTCTCGTTCATCGCCTTGATCCAGGTGTTCTGGTCGGGCGCCTCGGTGGTGGCCGAGAGAATGGCGATGTCGCCCTTGTAGCCGATCATCGAGCCCATCAGTTCGACCTGGTTCGGGCCGGTCTTGGTGAAGTCGACCGGCAGGATGGTCGCGTCGCGATGGCTCTCGTTACCGACGAGGTCGCCGTTGACGGTGAGCACCAGGATGCCCTTCGCCTTGGCCTGGTCGAGAACCTGGTTCAGCGCGTCGGGGCTGTTGGGCGCGATGCCGATGACGTTCACGCCGCGCTGGATTTGCGCTTCGATGAACGGGATCTGCGACGTGGCTTCTGCGGTCGCCGGGGCAACGAACTCGAACTCGCAGCCGAGCTTCTTGCAGGCATCCTGGAAGCCGCCCGTGATCGAGTCGAAGTACGGGTTGCCGGTGTTCTTGCCGATGTAGACGATCTTGATGGGATCGGCCGCGATGGCCGAGCCGACCAGCGCGAGGCTGAGGGCCAGCCCGGCGAGAAGTGTTTTCTTGAGCACTTTATTCCTCCTGTTAGGTGCCGGTTGGCCGGCGTTGCGCCCGTTACCTCTGGGTACGGGAATAGATGAAATTGGTGGCGATGATCGCGACGATGAGCAGGATGCCCAGGACCGTCAGCTGGATCGCCGGAGAGATGTTGGCCACCGTCATGCCGGTCGAGACGACGACCAGCAGCCAGGCCGCGAGGAAGGTGCCGAGGATGCTTCCGCGGCCACCGAAGATGTAGGTGCCGCCCAGCATTGCCATCAGCACCATCTGCAGCTCGCCGCCGAGCCCGAGGTCGTAGCGGACCGAGCCGAGGCGCGAAGCAGTAAGGATGCCGGCGATCGAACTGATGAGGCCCATCGCGAGGAAGAGGATGAACTTGATCCGCTGGCTGCGGATACCCGCGTGCTTGGCAGCGATCTCGTTGGTGCCGATCTGGTAGATCTGGCGGCCGTAGATCGTCGTTCCGAGCACCAGCGCCAGGACCACCGACAGGACGAGGAACATGAACACCGTCGACGGCATGCCAAGGATCATCACCTTGTCGATGCCGATGAAATACTCAGGCACGCGGATGGACTTGTCGCCGGCGATCACCTGCGCGATGCCGCGATAGAGCGTCAGCGTGCCGATGGTGACGATGATCGACGGGATCTGGAGGCCGATCACCATCACGGCGTTGATCACGCCCATCACGAGGCCGGCGCTGAGGCCGATGAGGACGGCGAGCGGGATCGGCACGCCGGCCTGCTGCGCGAAGGCGAAGAGGCACGCCGAGAGTGCCATATTGGCGGCGGGCGACAGGTCGATTTCGCCGGCAATGATGATCATGGTGAGCACCAGCGCCACCATCGCGAACTCGGCCGAGAGCGCAAAGCTCCTCAGGATATAGCCGACGTCGAGGAAGTAGGGCGACAGGAGGCTCGCAACGAACAGCGCGACGATCAGGAGCACCAGCGTCATGGTCTCGGGGCGGATGACGATGGTCTGCCACCGCGGCCGCGGCGGCGCGGCTTCGCGGGGGGAAACCGGAGCAACGGTATTGGTGGCGCTCATGCGCGTGCCCTCGTCGACAGGCTGGCGATCCCTTGCTGCCGGACCGTGCGGTCGATGAGCAGCGCGATCAGGATCACGGCGCCGTAGATGGCGCTCTGGGTGGTGCCGGCGATACCGAGCAGCGGCAGGGCCGCGGCGACGCAGCCGAGCAGCAGCACCCCGAGCACCGTTCCGAGCACCGTGCCGACGCCGCCATTGATCGACACCCCGCCGATCACCACGGCGGCAATCACCTGGAACTCGAAGCCCGAGCCGGTGTTGGACGGGTTCACGAAGCCCCAGCGGCTCGCATACATGATGCCCGCGAGCCCCGATAGCGCGCCCGAGATAGTAAAGACCATCAACGTCACGCGGTTGACCGCCACGCCGCGCAGCGGCGCTGCAACCGGGTTCGAACCGAGCGCGTAGACCTGCCGGCCGATGCGGGTGTGCATCACGAACCAGTAGGTCAGCAGGGCCACGCCAAAACTCATGAAGATGATCCACGGGATGCCGAGGATCGGCGAGGTCTGCGACATCGACTTCAGCGCCGCTGGTACATACTGGCGGTCGATCTGCTTGGCGTTCGACACGATATAGGTGAGGCCACGATAAAGGTTGAGCGTGCCCAGCGTCACGATGATCGCCGGCAGGCGGAACAGCGTCACCAACACGCCGTTGAGGAGGCCGAGCGCGGCGCCGATGCCGATCGAGACCACAAAGCCGAGCGGCCACCAGATCTCGGGCATGAACTTGAACATCATGCCAGTGACCATCGCCGAAAAGCCGAGCATCGAGCCGATCGACAGGTCGACATGGCGGGCGACGATCACCATCATCTGCCCCATCGCGCCGATCAGGATCAGCGGCGTCAGCAGCAGGATGATGCGGAGGCTCTCGAGCGTCAGGAATTGCGGTTTGGCAAGGCCGACCGCGAGGCAGAACAGCACGATCATCACGGCGATCCCTGCTTCGCGCCGGAGAAGAAGAGTGCGGAGGACGCTCATGCGGCCACTCCCTGCCGGTTGGCGGAGGTCGGCACGGCCGCCTTCATGATCGATTCCTGCGTCGCCTCGGCGCGCGGGATATTGGCGGTGAGCCGGCCCTCCGACATCACCAGCACCCGGTCGCACAGGGCGAGCAGTTCCGGCAGCTCCGAGGAGATCAGGAGGATCGCACGGCCGGCCGCCGCGAGTTCGCCGATCATGTCGTAGAACTCGGCTTTGACGCCAATGTCGATGCCGCGGGTCGGCTCGTCGAGGATCAGCACTTTCGGATCGGTCAGCAGCCAGCGGGCGAGGATCGCCTTCTGCTGGTTGCCGCCAGAGAGTTCGCCAATGGGCTGGCGTAGCGAGGCCAGCCGGATGCTGAGC